>JBIQMD010000116.1:0-5786 GCA_044463725.1 Truepera radiovictrix | reverse complement strand
GCCTTTGATCTCGTCGACTGCCTGTTGCAGGACGGCGGCGGGGGAGGCGTTGGCGTCCTCCGTCAGGACGGTGAGGGCGTTGCCCATTGGCGACCAGACTGCGCCCATCTCTGGGATGTTGGGCATTGGTTCGGCGTGCACGAGGGCGGCGCCGAAGCCTGCGATTATCGGGTCGGACTTGACGGCCTCGAGCGCGGAGATCGACGCGGGGATGCGGCCGGAGAGCTGCGCCATGGACACTTGGGCGTCCTTGCGCGAGAGCCACTTGGCGAAGTTGGCCGCCTCGACCTTGAGCGGCGTGAAGGCGTTCACGAGCGCGCCTTGCACACCCATGAAGCCGGAGAACGGCGAGCCTCCCGCGAGGGGCGGGACGGGGTGAACGCTGACGTTCAGGCCAGCGTCCTGGTACTGGCTGATGGCCCACGGGCCCGTGTAGATCATGGCGAGGGCGCCGTCGACGAAGAGGCCGTTGGCGACGTCGTAGTTAGTGCCGGACGGGATGAGCCCGAGGTCGAAGCGCAGCGCCTTGAGTGCCTCGCCGCCGCGGATGGCGCCTTCATTGGCCAGGCCAACGTCTGACGGGTTGAGGGCGCCGCTGGCGTCACGACCGAAGACGTAACCGCCGTTGCTGTGGATCCACGCGTAGCTGAAGTAGAAGTTGGCGATGTCGAACATGAAGCCGAAGGTGTCGGCCGTCGTTAGCTCCTTGGCCAGCGCCATGGTCTCGTCGTAGTTGGCTGGCAGCTCCGAGACGAGATCGTCATTGACGATGAGCGCTGGTCCCTCGACGTACATGGGAAGGCCGAAGAGCTTGCCCGCATACGAGTAACCGAGGCGCGCCTGCTCGCTTAGGTCGGCTAGGTAGGCACTGGTGGCGTAACCGCTCATGTCGAGCAGGACGCCGCCGACTGCCATCTCACCGATCTGATCGTGCGGGACGCCCGTGAACACGTCGCCTGCTTCGCCTTGTGGCGCGGCGAGGAGCGCTTGTTGCTTGAGCTCGTTGACGTCGAGGCGGACGATTTCTATGTCTACCCCGAACGCGGACGTGAAGCTGGCGGCCTCGGAGCGCAGCCAGTCGAGAGTCTGGTCTTGCCAAGTGGTCCACACCTTCAGGGTCTGGGCGTTGGCGACGCTTGCGGTTGCCACGAGCACGCCTACTAGAATCAGGAACTTCTTCACTTCTTGTAACTCCTTTCGGCCTCGCGGCCGGGCGTAGCGCTCGACGAGCGTCCCCCGTGGTTAGCACTACGCGTTACCAGACCACAATAGCTAGCCGAGCGCCCACTGTCCATGTGCCAAAAGTACCGGCAGCGCATTTCATGACCTCCACCTGAAGTGACCGCTCGCAGTGCGCGACACCCGCCCTTCCAGCTCGAGGAGGGCCAGGGCCGCCAGTAGCTCATGAGGTTTCATGCCGCTGGCGCGGGCAAGCGTGTCAAGTGATGCGCTGCCGCCCTGAGCGAGGGATTCGCGTAGGGTCTCCTCGAGCGCTTGCTCTGGAGTGCGCCCAGTGCCATTGGCCCCCGCACCGCTTGGCTCCTGTTCCCGTGGCGGCGCCAGGTCGGCGAAGTGCCGCAGCAGGTCTGACGTCTCAACCAGTAGCTCGGCGCCCTCGCGCAAGAGCTGCAAACCGCCGAGGTTACGCACCTCGTTGGGCCGGCTTGGCACGCTCAAGACCTGCCTGCTTAGGTTGGCGGCGTGGGTGGCGGTGTTCAACGCCCCAGATGGCACCCCGGCCTCGACGACGGCGACTACACGCGAGAGGCCAACGATGACGCGGTTACGACGCAGGAAGTGGTACGGCTGCGGGTTGACTTGCGGTGGCCACTCTGAGATGACTGCGCCGCCCTGACGAACGATGCGCTCAGCCAGGCCACGATTGGCCGCCGGGTGCATGCGAGCGTGGCCACCCCCGAGCACCGCGACGGTCGCGCCAGTTGCGCCAGATTCTAGGGCGCCCTCGTGGGCGGCGGCGTCTACTCCAAGCGCCAAGCCACTCACGACCGTTACGCCGTGGCGCCCCGCTGCCCTCCCGAGGTCTCGAGCGAAGTCAAGCGCGAAGATTGATGCACGCCGCGTGCCAACGATGGCGCAGGCGGCCAGCTCTTCACGCGGCCTGAGGACTTGTGGCGGTAGTACGCCCTCTATGAACAGGACGGGGGCGCAACCGCTCTCGTCTGCCTTGAGCGCCGCTGGGTAGTCTTCGTCCTCCCAGCAGAGCACCGTTAGGCCGCGCGACCTCGCCTCTGCAACGGCGCGGCGAGTGGCAGGCAGCGTGCTGGCCACCACCGCCTTGATGCCCGCCAAGATGCCGCGGAACACGTGTGGCTCGGGCAGTTCCTCGCTGTGGCACTCGCCAGCGAGCACCTGTTCAAGGCCGCCACATGCGTTGACGAGGCGCCGCAGCCGCGTGAGGCCGAGCTCGGGGGTAGCCAGGGCCGCGAGGTAATGAGCCACCAATGACATGCCCCAGCCTCGGTCATCGACATCAAGGTGGGGCAGGGAAGTTGGCTACTGCCTAGAATGTCTAGGCCTCAGTCGATCCTCCAGCGACTACCCTCCGCCGTGTCCTCTATGCTCACGCCGAGCTGGGTGAGACGGTCCCTGAGCGCGTCTGAGTGCGCGAAGTCGCGGCGGTCGCGTGCGCGCTGGCGCTCCTCGAGCAGCAGGTCGATCATCCCGTAAAGGGTGTCGGCCGACGTGCCCGCCACGCCCTCTCCCGCCGGCACCCCGAGAACGCCTGTGAGGTACTCGCTCAGGAAAGCAGCAGCTCCCGCACGGTACGCCTCGCCAGCGCCTTCCTCGAGCTCCTTGTTCATGGCGCGCGCGGCGTCGAACAGCACCGCGATCGCCTGCGGCGTGTTGAGGTCGTCGTTCATGGCGGCAGCGAAGCGCGAGCGGAACTGCGCGAACGGCGTGTCGTCACGACCCGAGTCGTTCGAACTGGAGCCAGCAACGGCCCTGTAGGTCTCACGCAGGCGCTTGAGTCCCTGAGCGGAGGAGACGATGCCGTCCTTGCTGAAGTCGGACACACTCCGGTAATGCGACCGCAGCAGGTGGAACCTGATGACAAGGGGGTCGTACATGCCGAAGAGGTCTTGCAGCGTAATGAAGTGGCCCTTCGACTTGGCCATCTTCTCGCCTTGCAAGGTGATCATGTTCCAGTGCAGCCAGTAGCGCGCGAACGGCTTGCCAGCCGCCTGCGCCTGTGCCAGTTCCGCCTCGTGGTGCGGGAACAGGAGGTCGAGGCCGCCGCCGTGGATGTCGAACTCGTCGCCCAAGTACTTCGTGCTCATTGCGGAGCACTCGATGTGCCAACCAGGGAAGCCGTCGCTCCATGGGCTTGGCCAGCGCATGATGTGGCCGCCCTCCGCACGTTTCCATAACGCGAAGTCGCGCGGATCGTCCTTCTCTGAGCGCACCTCTACGCGCGTGCCCTCCAACTGCTCGGACGGATCTCGCCCGGAGAGCTTGCCGTAATCCGGCCACGACGAGACGTCGAAATAGACGCTGCCGTCGCGCTCGTACGCCTTGCCGCGCTCGAGCAGTTCCTCCGTCATGACTTGCTGCTCGATCAGGTGACCGGACGCGCGCGGCACGATGCTAGGGCGCCTAACGCGCATGGCGGCCATGGCGTCGAAGTACGACCAGAAGTACTTCTCCGCCACCTCCATCGGTTCGAGGCGCTCGAGTTGCGCGCGCCTGGCGAGCTTGTCGTCGCCGTCGTCCGCATCGTCGACCAAGTGGCCGACGTCGGTGATGTTCGTGACGAAGCGGACCGTGAAGCCCTCGTGCTCGAGCCAATTGCGTAGGACGTCGAAAACGACGGGACCGCGCGCATGACCCAGGTGCGGTTCAGAGTAGACGGTTGGCCCGCACATGTAGATCCCGACGTGGCCAGGAACGACAGGACGGAACGGCTCTTTCGAGCGAGAAAGGGTGTTGTAGAACTCTAGCGGCATCTGCTCCTCCGCGAGCGGCCGTAAGCCGAGGCCCCTTCGGGCCGGGTAGCAATTTCGTTGATGAGTGACGCGGGTACTAGCCGCGGCGAACCGACGGCGTTGTTACAGGCTGCTGTTCGCACGACATCGCCAAGCAGCATGCGCCACGGCAAAGGCAATTGCCGAGCCCGAATGCGCCATCTTCGCGTCCATGACGGCTAGCCTAGCACGGGTTTCTCGCCGCTTCGCGCCACCCAAGGTACAGTCTCGTCGTGGCTCACCGCACCGTTGCCGTAGCTGCCGAACACGAGGAACTCGTGCAGGGCTCGCGTTTCATTGCGTACGTAGCCGAGGTCATGGACGTGGCCGCGGCGGCCAGCCACCTCGCCAGTCTGCGCGCAGCGCACCCGGATGCAACCCACCACTGCTGGGCCTACCGCGTGGCGGACGCGCAGCGCTTCTCTGACGACGGCGAACCAGGCGGTACCGCGGGCCGGCCGATGTTGGAGGTCATACTCAAGCGAGACCTAGATCACGTTTCTGCCGTGGTCGTGAGGTACTTCGGCGGCAAGAAGCTTGGGGCAGGCGGGTTGGTCCGGGCCTACTCTGGCAGCCTCGCGAAGGCGTTGGACGCCGCTGGAACGCGCGAGGTGGTCGACGTGGTGCGGTTGGCAGTGCGCGCACCCTTCGCGGCCACCGACGTCGTACTACGCCTCCTCGACGCTGCCGCGCTCGAGTGCGCGCCGTTCGTTCGCGAGGCGCCAGAGTTCGACGGTGACGGGCTGATCGTTCACGTGACACTGGCCGTGGCTGCTGCGGATGAGCTGCGTGAGGAGTTGCGGGAAGCCACGCATGGCAGCGCCAGCGTCGAGGTCGTCGAGTGAGGCTGAGGAAGTGGTTAAGCGCCCCCTCACCGCCAACTGGCTGTCAAAGTGCGAGCATGGTGTCATGAACAGGTCGCGCGGCTTCCTCATCATCTCGTCACTACTGTTGGGCGCCTTGCTCACGTCGTGCGCTCCCGCCAGTACTCCCACCGGCAAGGTTCTCGTCGCCATGATGAACGCCCCAGCCCAAGCGCGGTTGGTCGGCGCGGCCGATGGCGTACAGGCGATCTTGGAGCGTGAACCCGACTCGCGCTTCACTTACGTGTCCGAGTTCACCATGCGCTTCCTCGAGACCCACAACGACTTGTTCCAGAGCCGCGCCGCTCCAAGCGCAGCGCGGATCGCACGCACTCAGGGCGCGGACCTCGCGGTCATGGTCAGCTCGCCAGTCCTTGAACGCGTGGTAACTGCTTCTAGAGACGGAGCATCACGACGCATCGACGTTTCGCTTGCCCTAGAAGCACAGGTCGTCGACCCTAGGACGGACGCCGTCGTGCAGGTACTCAGGACTCGCACGTTGCAAGGTTCTCGGGTCGAGGCGAACAGTGAGCCAGTTCTGCCGGTGGACTCGGACCCGACGGTACTTGCCTTACGCGACCAGGCCATCCCTGAACTCGCGGCTGCGCTGTCGGCCGAACTTCCTTACTTGGCGAACAGTCTGCTCATCGGAAGTAACGGCGGATGATCTCCTGATAAGCGGCTGGCAGGTCGCCCTCGCCTAACGCCTCCTCGACGGCGGTGCCGTACGGGGCGAAGGCCGTGCCTGGAGGCAACTCAACCTGGTCATCGCCTGGGAGCCTCACGTTGCCTGCCGCCGTGGTTGGGCCGTCAAGTAGCACGCCGGGTAGGAGCTGGGCGCCCGCTGCGCTGAACAGGGCGTCTGGTTGGGCGCCTTCGTCTGCCAGTTCTGCGCCGCCAGCGCCGGCGGTGCCTTCGGGCTCATCTTCGCCGCCGCCCA
>JBIQMD010000115.1:0-5794 GCA_044463725.1 Truepera radiovictrix | reverse complement strand
GTTGTACGAGCGGCACGCCGAACGCCAAAGCGACCTGCGCAACGGCGCCGCCCTCCATCGACTCGACGGCAACGCCGTGGCGCCGAGCGAGCCAGCTGGCGTGCGCGTCGTCCGCAGTCACGGAGTCGCTAGTTGCGAAGGGCACCACCGCTACGCCGAGCTCGTGCCCGAGGCGCGTGACGAAACGCTGGTCGAACCAGAGGCGGTTGTAACTAGGTGGGTCGGTTTCGAGGAGTGGGAAACCGATGGCGTCTAGGCCCTTCCAAGTGGGTCCGTAACCAACGCCGCTGTCCACCTGCGTCTCGCTCTTGGCTAGCACGACGTCGCCGATCTCGAGGCCAGCGCCCGGGTATGCACCGCCGATGCCGACGAGCACGAGGTAACGCGGCCGCACGACGCTGAGGGCCAGCGCCGTAGCTGCTGCGGCATTCACCTTGCCGACGCCAGTCGTCGCCAGCACGATCTCCGTGCCGTCAAGGCGGCCCTTACGCCGCTCCCACCAGCGCGCTGGCCTGTCGCCGACGCCGGCATCGTGACCTAGGTGCCCGAAGTCTGTGAGGGCAGCTTCGATAGGCGCCACCTCGCCTTGAGTAGCGCTGAGCACCAAGATCGGGCCGGCCGTCACTGTGAGCCCATCATGCCGCGACCGGCGGCAAGTCGAGGAGGGCGCGCACGAACGCAGCCGCGTCGTAAGGCTGGAGGTCGTCTTGGGCCTCGCCAACGCCGATGAACTTGATGGGTATGCCGAGCTCGCGCGTGATCGGCAGCAGAATGCCGCCCTTGGCGGTGCCGTCTAGCTTCGTGACGATGACGCCCGTCAGCGTGACGGCTTCGTGGAACTTGCGCGCCTGCTCGAGCCCGTTCTGACCAGTTACGGCGTCGAGCACCAGCCAGGTGTCCCGCGGTTCGCGTTCGTCCGCCTTGGCGATGACGCGTTTGACCTTCTTGAGCTCCTCCATGAGGTTGTGCTTCGTGTGCAGGCGGCCAGCGGTGTCTACGAGTAGCAGGTCGCTGCCGCGCGCCTTGCGCTGTTGGGCGGCGTCGAAGGCTACGGCGCCCGGGTCTGCGCCGTCCGGGCCGGTGACGGTGGGAATGCCGAGGCGCTCTCCCCACACCGCCAACTGCGCGCTGCCTGCCGCGCGGAAGGTGTCGCCTGCGGCGAACATGACGCTGCGCCCATGCGAGCGGTAGTAGTTGCCGAGCTTGGCGATGGTCGTCGTCTTGCCGACGCCGTTCACACCGACCACCATGATGACCTTGCCTGCTGGTTCGACGACGTTGCGGGTGACGTCGAGTGAGAACCCGACGCGGCGTAGCTTCTGGCGCATGCGGTCTGGTTCTAGCTGGTCGAGGAGCGCCACCTCGAGCGCCTCGCGGAACGGAGTGCCGCGCTCGCGCTCCTTCTTGGCTTCGGCGACGACCTGCGTGGCGAGCTTGCCGCCCACGTCCGCGCCGATCAGGGCCACCTCGAGGTCCTCCCAGCCCATCTCCCACGCCGTGCCTTGGCCGCCACCGAACGTGGCCGCGCGCGTACGGTTGAGCCCACTGCGTAGGCGGTCGAACCAGCTCATCTGCTTCCTTCACCTTCGGGGGCGCGAACGGCAGCGGCGCCGTGGCTCTTGACGCGGCTCTTGGCAGCTGCCGCCACGGCGGCTTTGCGCGCCTTCTCCTCGTCGATGAGGCGTTGCGGGTCGTCGTCAGGCAGGCCGGCGTCGATGAAAGTCAGGGCCTGGCCGATGCGCCTAAGCGACTCGCGCTTGCCGAGCGTGACGATCAGGTCGGTGACGCCTGGAGCGTTCGTCGTGCCGGTAAGCGCCGCGCGCAAGGGCATGAGCACCTTGCCCATCGGCACCGCCTGTGCCTGGACGTAATCGCGCAGCATGTCGTCTACGCCGTCGTAATCGAAGAACTCGAGGATGGAGAGCTCGCGCTCGACGTCTTGCAGGAACGACTGCCCGGCGGCGAGTTGCTTGCGAGCAGGCTCGTCGTAGCGCAGCGTGGTCGCGAAGAAGTAGCCGGCCTGCTCGACGATCTCGCTAAGGGTCTCGGCGCGCGGACGGAGGATGTCCACGATGTCGAGGAGGTAATCCTCGTCCTGCACGTCGTAGCCCTCGTCTTCGAGTAGTGGTACCAGGCGTCGCGTGACCTCCTCGAGGCTGAGGAAGTCGCGCAAGTACTTGGCGTTGACGTTCCGCAGCTTCTTGAGGTCGAACACGGGGCCGCCTAGCGAAACGCGGTCGATGTCGAACTCGGCGATCATGTCTGCCGTGCTGAAGTACTCGCGACCGTCAGGCATGCTCCAACCCATGTTGGCCAAGAAGTTGAGGAGCGCCTCTGCCAAGTAGCCTTGCTGGCGGTAGGAGTCGACCGACGTGTCGAGTTTGCGCTTGCTGACCTTGCTGTGGTCGGGGTTGCGCAGGAGCGGCATGTGGATGAACTCGGGCAGGTTCCACCCGAACGCCTGGTAGAGGAGGACATGGATGGGCGTGCTAGTGACCCACTCCTCGGCACGGATCACGTGGGTGACGCCCATCAGGTGGTCGTCAACGACGTTGGCCAGGTGGTAGGTGGGGTAGCCGTCGCTCTTCATGAGCACCGGGTCGCGGATCTCGGAGTTCGGGATGGTTACGTCGCCGCGCAGCCGGTCGACGAACGTCGTTGCCCCGTCGTCTGGCGTGACGAGGCGCACGACGTTGGCCTCGCCAGCCGCGTGGCGGCGCGCCTGCTCAGCGGCTGGCATGCCGCGGCCGCGGCCGTCGTAGCCGAGCGGTTGCCCGTGGCGCTTCTGCTCGGTGCGCATGGCGTCCAGCTCCTCCGCCGTCTCGAATGCGCGGTAGGCGTGGCCCGACTCTAGGAGCTTGTCCACATGCTGGTGGTAGATGTCTAGGCGTTCGCTCTGACGGTACGGACCGTTCGGCCCTCCGAGTTCTGGGCTCTCGTCAGGCGCGATGCCTAGCCACGTGAACATCTCGAGGATGCGCGCCTCGGCGCCAGCCTGGAACCGTTGGCGGTCAGTGTCTTCCAGCCGGAATATGAAGCGCCCACCGAAGCGCTTGGCGAACGCGTAGTTGAAGAGCCCTATGTAGGCTGTGCCGACGTGCGGGTCCCCCGTCGGTGAGGGTGCGATCCTGGTGACGACTTCCATGGAGGCGCCTCCTATGCCGGCATCATAGCCCGGCTGGTAGTGCGAGAAACGTCGCGCCCAGCGTCCCCGGCGCGTTTTCCCGCGGCCGGTTGCGGCTCAGCGGGCGACAGCGAGGTAGACGAGCGTGAAGGCCGAAACGGCCCACAAGTACGGCGAGAAGATGCGGAACCGGCCGCGGCGCAAGACGGCGAACACGACCATCAACGCCAAGTAGCCGACGACGAACGACGTGACGACCATGGCGACGAGGGGGACGACCTCGACGTCGGCTGCAAGCACGTCGCGCGCCCCGAGGATGGCGACGCCGAAGGAGACGACGAGGTAGAGGAGGAACGAGAGGCGGGGTGCCAGGTCCTTGTCTACACCGCGCCACAGGAGCGCAGAGATGGTCGAGCCGCTGCGGGACACGCCAGGGAACACGGCGAGGCCCTGTACGAGACCGCCAACGAGGGCGTCCTTGTAAGTCACCTCGCGCACTTCGTGCTTACGGCCTTGGCGCGGGGCGAACCACAGGATGAAGCCCGTGATCGCCAACCCGATGGCGACGGGCAGCGGCGCGTTGAAATGCTCGAAAATGGGCTTGAAGAGCAGTGCGAGGATGGCGGTCGGGATGGAGCCGACGAGCACGAGTATGGCCAGGCGCCAGCCGGGCTCGCGCCTGGCATCCGCGGAGCCAAGACCGCGCACGAAACCGCCTATCGCCATGGCGACGTCGCGGCGCAGGTAGATGAGCACGGCGAGGAGCGTCCCCGTGTTGGTTGCGATGTCTACCCAGAGGCCGAGGTTGTCGCCCCAACCGAGGAAATAATTGGCCAGCACGAGGTGACCTGAGCTCGAGACTGGCAGGAACTCGGTGAGTCCCTGGACGATGCCCAGAACCACTGCTTGGATGACGCTCACGCCGGTGGCCTCCTAGGTGCGTAGCGGCGCATCGCGGCCACACACTGGGTAAGAAGAGGCGAGGCGCCTTGGTGGAGCGCCTCGCCGGTAGTTCAACCTTGCCTTCGTCAGGAAGATCCCGACGATCGAGTCCTTAGCGCTTGCTGTACTGTGGCGCGCGTCGTGCCTTCTTGAGGCCGTAAAGCTTGCGCTCGACGATGCGCGGGTCGCGCGTGAGGTGGCCCTTGTCCTTGAGGACGGGGCGGTAGTTCGGGTCGACTTTGAGGAGCGCACGAGCGACACCTAATTTGATGGCGTCAGCTTGGCCGCTCGGCCCGCCGCCCTTGACGGTGATGTAGGCGTCGTAGCGACCGGCGGTGTTCGTGTCCTTCAGTGGTTCGAGGGCCTGCACGCCAGCCAAGATGCCGCGGAAGTACTCCTGGAACTCACGGCCGTTGACCGAGATGCGGCCGTTGCCTGGACGCAGGAACACGCGCGCGACGGCTTCCTTGCGGCGGCCGGTACCGTAGAACTGATCCATCAAGCCAACTCCAACTTCTTGGGCTGCTGCGCCACGTGCGGGTGCGCCTCACCGGCGTACACCTTGAGGCGACGGATGAGACGGCGCCCCATACGGGTCTTGGGCAGCATGCCCCAGACGGCGTGCTCGAGAACGCGAACGGGGTGCTTGTCCAGCATCTCGCGCGCGGTGGTCTCCCGGAGCCCGCCCTGGTAACCGGTGTAGCGGCGGTAGACCTTCTGGTCGAGCTTACGGCCGGTGAACTGCACCTTCTCGGCGTTGATGACGATGACGAAGTCACCGCCTGGCTGGTTAGGCGTGTAGGTGGGCTTGTGCTTGCCCTTCAACACGGAAGCGATCTGAGTAGCGAGCCGTCCGACCCGCTGGCCGGCGGCGTCAATGACGACCCAGTCGTGGTCGAGCTCGGTTGGAAAGTAAGTCTTCAAGGTAGTCACGTCCTAGCGAGTGCTTTGTCGGTCTGATCGGGGCGACAAAACTTGATGCCAAAGGGGACTCTAGCACGTGGCGTCGTGCCATGTACAGGCCGGGGCAGGTAGGGCCGCGGCTTGGGCGCCTCCGCTAAGATGAACGACACTGTTCAACCGAACTGCAATGGACCGCTAACTAGCTAGTCGAGGGGTGAGCAAGTGAGAACTCTAGGTCGCATCGTCGTCGTGCTACTACTACTCATCGTCGTCGTGGTGGGCGCCGGCTTCATCTACCTTCGCTCTTCGCTGCCGCAGGTCTCCGGCGAGGTAACCGTCACCGGCCTGTCCGGCCCGGTAGAGATCGTACGTGACGCCGACGCCATCCCGCACATCTACGCGAGTAGCCACGCGGATGTCGTGTTCGGGCTCGGCTTCGTCCACGCCCAGGACCGCCTGTGGCAGATGGAGTTCCAGCGCCGCGTGGGCAGCGGCAGGCTCTCCGAGGTCATCGGCTCGGCCACGCTTGGTACCGACAAGTTCATCCGCACGCTCGGGGTGAGGCAGGCGGCGCAGAGCGGCCTCGAGGCGCTATCGGGGAACGCGCGTGCCCTTATCGAAGCGTACGTTGCCGGCATCAACGCCTACTTGGCGCAGCGCAGCGGCGCCCTGCCGGTCGAGTTCCTGCTCCTCGGGTTCGAGCCTGAGGAGTTCGAAGCGGTCGACGTTCTCGTATGGGCCAAGATGATGGCCTGGGACCTCGGCGACAATTGGAGTGACGAGCTGCTCCGCGCCCAACTCGTCAAGCAGCTAGGAAGTGGCGAC
>JBIQMD010000114.1:0-5799 GCA_044463725.1 Truepera radiovictrix | reverse complement strand
TCACCGTGTACGAACGCACGCGCCCAGACCCGCTGGCGCCCGCTATGACGATGCCGGTGTTGACGCCAGCGCGCGCCTTTAGCGGCAGGTGGCGCGCCTTGCCTATCGCCTCGATGGCGCTGAGGCTGGCGGAGCCGGCCAAAACGGCCCTGAGTGCGTCATCCGGGTGAGAGTGCGGGGCGCCGAACAGCGCGAGCAGGCCGTCGCCCTTGAGCGCGTCGACGTAACCGTCGTACGACTCCACCACGCCAGTGACGCTCGTGAGGACTTCGTCGGCCAGGTCGCGGAGGTCCTCGGGGTCGAGGTTGCGCGTTAGTCCGCTGAAGCCCGAGAGGTCGACGAACAGCATCGTCACGCGACGCCGCTCCCGCGTAGCCGCCTGCCTGCCGAGGCGCACGCCACACATGCCGCAGTAGCGCATCCCGTTCGGGTTGACGGTGCCGCAGGCCGCGCAGATCATAGCGTGAGAGACCTTGGCGTCACGTGACTCCTTGTCATAGGGCTACCAGCCTAGCAGCGGTGCAGCGTCGATGAATGGGCTGCCCCCGCTAGTCTCGCGCCGCGCGTAGAACTGCAACACGTCTGGCCGCGTGAGAGTGCCGCCACCCAAGTAGCCAAGGATGCTGCCTTGCGCGACGGTGGCGTACATCTCGACGAGAGGCTGGCGCAGGTTCACGTAGATGCTGACCACGTCACCGGCGTGCTGCAAGGCAACCATGTAGCCGAGGTTCGCCCCCAAGTAGGTGATGGCAGTAACCCGCCCCGTCTGCACGGCGTGCACGGCCGCGTTCTTGACGGGCGCCTGGATGCCCAGGTATGAGTTGTTGCCCTCGCCGAAACGGCTGATGAGCTTGGCGCCATCGAATGGCCGCACGAAACCCGACGTGAGCGGCGCGAGCGGGGCGGCCAACTCGTCTGCACGGCTGCGGGCGGCGTCAGCCTGGCGCTGCAGTTCGAGCTGCCTTTCGCGGTCCTGAGCGAACTGCGCGGCGGCTGCGCGGGCGCGCTCCTCCTCGGCCCGAAGCCGGGCGATCTCGTTAGTGCGCTGCCTGTCGAGGTCACCGAGGCTGCGCTCGATGCGGTTCTGCTCCTCGAGCAGCGCCTGCTGCTGGATGAGTTGGCCGGCCTGAGTGGCGTTGAGTTCCGCCACGATTTGCTCAAGGCGCTTGGCGGCGGCCTCGAGGTCCGCCTCGGCGCGCTCCAGGTCGGCGGCCGCTGCGTTCAGCTCGGCGAGCTGCGTTTCGAGCTGCGCCTTGGCGCTGCGCTGCTCGGTAAGCACCCCGTCTAGCTCGTTGATGACGTCGGCGTCCTGCTCGGCCAGCAACCCAAGGTAGTGGTTGCGCACGCGCAAGTCGTGGAACGACTGGCTTGCGCCTAGTGACGCCGTTAGGCGCCTACCTCGTTGCTTGTACTGACTCAGGAGCAGATCCTGCACCCTGTCTGCTATCTGTGCAAGACGCTCGTCCAAGTCGGCAATGTGCGCCTCGGTCGCCTCTCGTTGGGCGTCAAGGTCGGCCATGCGCACCACCAAGGCCTCGCGTTCCCTGCGCTTGGCCGCGAGGTCGTTGCTAATCGAGTCGCGTTCGGCGAGGCGCTTCTGCAGTTGCGTCTCCGTCTGGCCGAGCGCTGCCTTTATCTCGTTTAGCTCACCATTGCGCTCTCTTAGGAGGTTCTCGTAGCTCTTGAGGTCGCGCTCGAGCGCCTGCAGCTCGGTGCTGGTCAGTTCGACCTGCGCATGAGCACGCGTCGCCAAGGCCATGAGTGCCAGGCAGACTGCAATGAGCGCTATGAACGGACGCGGCACCGACCAAGTGTAGCAGCGAGCAGCGCGGGCCCGCTGCCGTCCAGGATTCAGAGCGCCGGGAGCTACGCCTGCTCGCGCAAGTGCTGCGTTACGGCGATGGCGCTGCCGACCAGGCCGACGAGCATGGCCAAAAGCGCGAGCAGGCCAGCTATCCAGCCGAGCAACGCGGCGTCGCGCACGAACGGCACGAACGTGAACTGTTCGGAGAGGCGCATGACGGCCACCTGGTAGCCGGGGACGGCCAAGCCAAGCGCTAGGGCCGCGCTTATCAGGCCGAGCAGGAAGCCCTCGAGGAGGAACGGCAGGCGGATGAACCCACGACTGGCGCCGACGAGGCGCATGACGTCGATCTCTTCCTTGCGCGCCGTTATGGCGGCCCTGATGGAGTTGACGATGGCGAAGAGCGCCGCGCCAAGCAACACGACGATGAGGATGGACCCGCCGATGCGCAGCACGTCGTTGAGCGCGAGGAAAGTCGCCACTTCCGCGCTAGAGTCGTCGACCTCATTCACGCCAGGCAACTGCTCGAGCCGCAACCTGATGAGCGAGGTGTACGCGGGGTCCAGCAGACGCAAGTGGAACGTGTCTGGCAGCGGGTTCTCAACCAAACCAGCGGCGCGGCCAAGGGACGGCAGGTCGACCACCAGCTCGGCGAGCGCCTGGCTCTTGCTGACGAACTCTAGACTCTCGACCTCTGGCCAGGCGCGCACCGTGCTCGTGAGTTGCTGCACGTTCGCCCCGTCATCCAGGTAGGCGGCCAACTCGAGCTCGCCCTGCAGTGACGCGAGGGCGTTGTTGAGGTTCACGGACACCAGGCTGAACCCCACCAGGATGGTGAGGGAGAGCGTCATCGTCGTGATGGTCGAGACGCTCGCGATCCAGTTGCCGCGAATGGCGCGCATGGCCTGCAAGAACGCGTACATCATGCGCGCCACCTTAGCGCCGCACGACGAGCTTGTTCATGGGAGGTCACGGGGGCAATCTTACCTAGTGAGCCGGGAGCGTGCTCAGGCCAGGTTCTTGATGACCGTGTCAGTGAAACCCTCTGTGGTGGCGCTGCCGCCGAGGTCGGGCGTCAGTTCGCCGGAAGCGAGCGCCTCGTCGACTGCGTCCTCTATGCGTTGTGCAGTTGAGCGTTCGCCCAAATGCTCGAGGAGCATGGCGGCCGTCAGGAACGTGGCGGTCGGGTTGGCCACCTTGCGCCCTGCGATATCGGGGGCGCTGCCGTGCACGGGTTCGAAGATGGCGTACTTCTCGCCGAGGTTGGCGCTCGGGGCGATCCCGAGGCCGCCGGTGAGGCCAGCCATGAGGTCGGAAAGGATGTCGCCGAAGAGGTTGGTCGACACGAGGACGTCGAACGCCTCTGGTGAACGCACGAGCTTCATGGCGGCGGCGTCGACGATGATGTCGTACGTCTCGACCTCCGGGTAATCCTTGGCGACCTCCATGACGGTGTCGAGGAATAGCCCAGAAGTAAGGGGCAGGACGTTGGCCTTGTGCACGACGGCCAGTCGCTTGCGGCGGCGCATGGCCTGCTCGAGAGCAACGCGTGCGATGCGCTCGCTAGCGTGACGGGTGACGACCGCGTCCGCGATGGCCACGTCGCCGTAGCGGCGCTCCTTCTCAACGTAGAGGCCCTCCGTGTTCTCGCGCACCATGAGCATGTCGATGCCAGGCTTGGAGCCAGGTACTGGGCGCGAACGTGCGGGGCGCAGGTTGGAGAAGAGGTCGAGCGTGCGGCGCATGTAGCGGATGGCGCCCTGGTGGCCTTCGACGCGCTTGGATGGGCTGGTGAACGCCCCGGCCAGGGTGGCGTCTGCTGCGCGCACGGTGGCTAGGGTGGCTTCCGGGACGCTAGTGCCTTGGGTCTGGAAGGTGCCCCAGCCGGCTTCCGCCACGCTGAACTCTAGGGGCAGGCCCGTGGCCTCCAGCAAGCGGCGGGCCGCCGGGATGACCTCCTGACCGATGCCGTCTCCGGGGATCAAGCAGATGGTGTACACGAGTAACTCCTTGGGGTGCGCCGCCACGGTTACGTTTGGGCCGACACCTGAGGTGGCCCTCGTTGTTGCTGCCGAGTTGGGCTAGGTGCTGGCGCCCACCGTGCGGCGAGGCCGCCCTAAACTACCACGGCACGCGGCGACCGCGGCGCGCTGGTAACATGCAGAGCGATCGGAGTGTTGGAGTGTCGACCTTGAATGGCCGCTTGGGAATGGGTGTGGTGGCTAACGTGCTGCAGTACTTGCAGCTCAGCCAGGGCACCGGCTGCCTGTCGTTGGTGCACCCAGCTCGACGTCACGGGCAGGTCTACCTCGAGAACGGCAAGGTCGTGTTCGTCGAGGCCCGGCCACTGTATGACCTGGCGGCGTTGACCGCCCTCCTCGATTGGCACGAGGGGCGCTTCTCCTTCCGCCCCGGCGTCGTAGCGCCGCGCCGCAGCATGAGCCGCAACGTCGACACCCTCCTGCTCGAAGCCACCCACTTGGCCGACGCGGGCGTGGCTGAACCAGGGCCAACCGTGGCCCCAGACACGGTCTTGCGCGTCTCGAAACGCCACGCCCAAGACGACTCTGTCATGCTGACCCTGGGCGCGCTGCACTTGTGGCGCGGCCTCGACGACGTCAGTAGCTTGCGTGAACTGGCAGCCAAGTCGGGTACGCCACTAGCTGGCGTGATCACCGCCGCCGAGGAGCTCATCGATCACGGGCTCGTCGAGTTCGCGTCTTTGAAGGTCGCGGACCCGCGCTTCGCTCGCGAGGTGGCACGCGAGGCCGTCGACCTGCTCGGGCCAGTCGGCACTATCGTCGTGGAAGACGCGCTCATCGAACTGGGCATCAGCTCAGAGGCGCTCCCTGTTGGCTTGGTCGAGGAGTTCGTTGACGAGGTGGCGCGCGCCTTCCCCAGCGGGGACCGCCGCTTCGAGTTCTCACGACGCGCCGATCAGTTGCGCGCCATGTTCGCCCTCGACCCGCAGGAGCCCCGGAGGTAGTCGTGAATTACGTTGTCTTGGTTTTGGAACCCTTGCCACATGACTTGACTGCAGCCGCAGAAGTCGTAGCCAAGGGCCTTACCATCTCGCCAGAGAACGTCATGAAGCTCTTCGGGCGTGCGCCTGGCGCAGTCACGCGCCCAGTTCCGGAGCGCGAAGCCCGCAGGATCCGCAACATCATGGAAGCGGCAGGCCTCGTCATCGAGGTGCGCGAGGGCAGCGAGACCGGCCCGGTCGTCGACTTGACTACCCCAACGCTGGCCGACGTTGTAGTCGGCGAGCCCGAACCCTCCCCCGAGGAGCAAGTTGCCCCCGCCATTGCAGGCACGCAGGACCCAAGTGTGACCGACACAAGCGAACGGCAACGCGCCGTGCCGCAGCCGGGCCACACGACCGCAACGCCTCCGCGCGACCCCACCCGCACGACACTGGTGCGTAACCCACCCAAGCTCGAGCGCAGCGGCCTGCGGCGGCGCATAACGAGCGCAGTGACCATGTCTGCGCTCCTCACCCTCATCGTCACGCTGGTGGTCATTGCCATCACGGTGCTCCCGCTCCTCAGACAAGAGGAGCAACGGCGCGTCTCGGGTGTCGTGAACGCGGTCTCCGCTACCGTCGAGGGGCTGTCTGGCGGACTGCCGCTCTCCGCGCCCATCCTGCGCCTCGAGCTCGACGCCGTGCAGGCGCGCGGCGCCGCCTCGGCGTGGGGGGTCGATCACCTACTGATAGTCGACGCCGACCTAACGCCGATGATCGCTTGGTACAAGGGCCAACCGGGACTCGACGCCTTCCCGGCCGACCTCCGCGAGGCCGAACTCGAGCGCGCCAGGGTTGCATTGACGGCCAACACGGAAGCACAGGAGGCGCCGCCAAGCGGTTGGCTTGGCGGCCTGAGCGCCAGCGGCCGCGACCTCCTAAGGGTGGTCGGCCTTGGCAGCACCAGCCGGACGGAGGCAGCGGCGCAGCTTCGGCGCCTGGGCGCGGTCAGCGGCGCGGTGGTTGCTGGCGC
>JBIQMD010000113.1:0-5815 GCA_044463725.1 Truepera radiovictrix | reverse complement strand
GCAGACCCGAGAGCGTCGGCGTAGAAGAGGTGGTACATGCTCGTGTCGTCTTGGTTGACGGTCTTCTTGACGAGCCTTAGGCCCATGACGCCCGTGTAGAAGTCGTGATTGCCGAGGTAAAGCGGCTGGCCGATCTCGGCATCGTCCTCCCCGAACGCGGCAAGAAGCCCGGCCTAATCGTCTACATGCCCGACCGGAACTGGCTAGTGATCATCGAGGCCGCCTCCACCCACGGGCCAGTCGACGCGAAGCGCCATGGTGAACTCAAGACGCTCTTCGCTGGAAGCACCGCGGGCCTAGTCTTCATCTCCGCCTTCCCCACACGTACGGATATGCGTAAATACGTAGATGTGATCGCCTGGGAGACCGACGCCTGGTACGCCGATCACCCGGACCATCTCACCCACTTCAACGGAGAGCGCTTCCTGGGGCCCTACGAACAGCCCTCAACCAACCCGCTCAAGTTCGACGCGGAAGAAGACGGGGACGCTTAGGTACATCACTTCGTCCTCGCCGAACGGATGCTCGAGCGGGGCGACACGCACCACACGCCAGGTATACCCATCCATCTGGTGCAGGGAGTTGACGACGTCCCGAGCAGCGTTGGCGGACGAGAGATAGCAGATGCGAATCCTCATATCCCTGCCGATAACGGCTGCCCAGGCAGCGATCGCGGCTCCCTTCCGAACCGGCATCTCCCGATACTCGACCAGCTAGCCGGGACCCAGAGCCTCCTGAAGGGAGACCGCTAGGTCCAGGTCTGCTTCGTACGCCCCCTCTCCAGCCCCATTTACGAACAGCACCTCCTCCGGGGTAGGCCGCTCCTCAGCCGGTGAGTCGTGCATCGACTGGGAGGATCCGTCCTGGGATAGGAGCCTACTCATCGCCACCCCCTGGATATCGTCAGGCACATGGCTGCGGGAGAGGAGCTCAGGAGACTTGACAAAAGAGCGCTCATGTTTTTAGATTTTAATTGCGGGGCCAAGGAGAAGGACGCTCCGCAAGAATCCACATTTGGGGAGGTTGCAGTATGACACTCGTACGTAGGCAGGAGACCCGGCCGAGCGCCATGGGGAACTGGGATCTCGCTAACTCCAGTCCCGTCGCCGCGCTCCTAGGTGACTTCGACCGGTTGTTCAATGAGTTGACCACGCCCCTCTACAGCCGCGCGCAGTGGGCCCAGGGTTACCCGGTCGACCTCTTTGAAACCGGTGAGGAAGTCATCCTGGAGATGGCGGTGCCTGGCATCAAGGTGGATGACCTGGACATCAGCATCGAGGGCCGCCAGTTGAGCATCCGCGGCGTCCTGAGTAACGCAGCGGGCGACGATCGGCGCTACTGGCTGCAGAGCATCCCGCGCGGGGAGTTCCAGCGCAGCATCACGCTGCCGACCAGCGTGGAGATTGACCACGTCACCGCGCAGGTGCAGGACGGCCTCCTATTGCTGAGGATGCCCAAGGTAGCGGCCGCCAAGGCGCGGCGGATCGCGATCAGCGCCGACTAAGGCGGAAGCGCGGCGGTTGGGCGCGCGGGAAGTACCCTCGCGCCCGATCGAATTCTTGATCGAGGACGACCCGAGGCAGACCGGGTGATGTTCGCAAACCACTTCGTGGACAAGGGCTCCGAACGCATCCGTGACTGTTAGGCCGCCCCCTGGGAGGTCGGTATGCCGCAGTTGCCTGATGACATCGATGTCACTCTGCTTGCCCTGGTCAGTTTCTTGCAGCATCGCATCTTCCTGCTCGAGGGGAAGTCGCTACCGCAAGCGGAGCGCTTGACGCGCAAGGTGGTATCGCTGGCATACCACATGGCGTTCGGGGAGAACATCACGGAGCGCACGCGCGCCTCGATCGACCGTGCGGCAGATGGACTTCTTGCCGCCATCAACGTCCTCGATGACCTGATCGAGGAAGAAGAGCAGGCGGAAGCGCCGGGCTCGGCGGCGAACCCGCACGGTGAGGCAAAGACCAACTCGCACTAACCCGGATTATTCATGAGGCGTAAGGAAAGAAGGCCGTCAACGTGGTAGAAAGTGTGTGTGGCACAACATATCTACGACCTTGAGGCCTTATTGTAAGAGAGAATATCATCTCGCAGTCCGTCTTGTTCGAGAGCGGCTTCGTGAAGCCGGTGTTAGCGGCGTTCGATTAGCCCTCGAGCAGCTCCGATGGCGGGGGGCGGTCTCAAGGCGTGAGGGCAACGGGGCGGGGGTAGCGGCGTAGCATCGCTGCGTCCTTCCTGGGGGTCCTGATGAGCGTGTTGGTTCCTATCTCGCGTAGCGGTTTGAGTGTTGACCAGGTGGATGAGGCGGTGCGGTTGGCGCGGCAGGGGGTCGAGTACCGGCAAGTCGCGAGGCGCGTGGCTTGCTCCTTGTCGACGCTGTACGTGCTGTTGGGGCCCGGTATCAGTTCTAGGGGTCGCCGGCGGGCGGGACGCTTACCGCGCCTACCGCGCCGATGAGCGCGCCGCTCAGGCGGCCCGCCGCCGGCAGGCGCGAAGGATCGTCAGTAACGAACGCCTGCGGTCGGTCATCGAGGCGAAGCTGGTTGAGCGTTGGTCGCCCGAGTAGATCTCGCAGCACCTGAAGAGCGCTTTCCCTGATGATGAGGGTATGCGCGCCAGTCACGAGACCATCTACCAGAGCCTGTTCGTGCAGACGCGCGGGTCGCTGCGCAAGGAGCTAACCCAGTACCTGCGTAGCGGCAGGACGCGGCGCAAGCCGCAGGGGAGCGTGGAGGCGCGCGGCAAGCTCACGAACATGGTCAACATCCGCGAGAGACCCGCCGAGGCCCTTGACCGCGCCGTGCCCGGCCACTGGGAGGGCGATCTCCTGCTGGGCGCTAATCAACGCTCGCAGATCGGGACGCTGGTGGAGCGCAAGACGCGCTTCGTGATGCTGGTGAAGCTTCAGGGCCGCACGACCGAGCTGGTGGTGAAAGCCCTGGCGGAGAAGATCCAAGCGCTACCGGAGGCGCTGCGGCGCACGCTGACGTGGGATCAGGGCAAGGAGCTCGCCGCGCACGAGAAGCTGACAATCGACAGCGGCGTGAAAGTCTACTTCTGCGACCCGCAAAGCCCATGGCAGCGCGGTAGTAACGAGAACACCAACGGGCTCTTGAGGCAGTACTTCCCCAAAGGCACCGACCTCAGCCGGCATACGCATGCCGATCTTGACGCTGTCGCCGACCAACTGAATACCCGCCCCCGCCAAACCCTAGGCTGGCGCACCCCCGCCGAGATGTACGCTCAAGAGGCCACTGTTGCTATGACGAGTTGAGACCGCCCTTGGATGTCGTTGGTGAGGGCACTTACGTGGTGGATTACGGTGAGCTGAAGCATCTTGTTGGCCTCCTTGAGGCGGTAGTTGTCTCGTCGTGGGAGGGTGAGCGGCTCGTGCCTGGCTAACCCTGTCGTCCTCACTTTAGCCCTAAAGTGTTAGGCCGTCAAGCGCTTCGCCTCGCTTGACCCCGCAATGGTTTAGACCTAAACTGAAGGCGTGCAAGAAGTAAGCTCTTACCGCATCCCAAGATCTCGAGTGCTGCGATCGCCGCAATTACTAGCGTGGTTGCGCATGGTACGCGTCGTCAGCCGCACGCAGCGCGCTGCTACCGACCACCTCCGCAAGTTCGACCTCACGCCAGCCCAATTCGACGTGCTGGCGCAGGTTGGAGCGGCCCCCGGCCCAAGCCAACAGGAACTCGCAGACAGCCTCCTGGTCACCCAGGGCAACGTCTGCCAGTTACTCGACGGCCTGGAGAAGAAGCAACTGGTCGAACGTCGCCGCGACGGCCGCAGCAACCGCATCTACCTCACCCCCACCGGGCGAACCCTCACCGCCCAAGCGGTGCCGGAACACGAGAACTGGCAGGCGGAGCGCATGACGGCACTAGACGCCAGCGAGCAACAGGAACTGCTGCGCCTGCTGCGCAAGCTAGACCGTTCCCAGAAGTAACCACCCCCAACATTAGGAGCGACAACATGAGCGACAAGATCAATATCGCCGACCTCGAGTTCGGCATCGACAGCTTCGGCGACCTCCCGAAAGACGACCACGGCAACGTAGTCACCTACGCCCAGGCCATCCGGGCCACCGTCGACGAGGCCGTATTGGCCGACCAGGTCGGCATCGACGTCATCGCCCTAGGCGAGCATCACCGCCACGAGTTCTCGATCTCCTCACCCGAGACGGTCCTCGCGGGCATCGCAACACGCACGCAACGCATTCGCCTCGCGTCCGGCGTGACGGTGCTCTCGTCGGACGACCCCGTACGCGTTTTCGAGCGCTTCGCGACCGTCGACGCGCTCTCGAGCGGCCGCGCCGAAGTGATCCTCGGGCGCGGGTCGTTCACCGAATCGTTCCCGCTGTTCGGTTACGACCTCGCCGACTACGAGCTGCTCTTCGACGAGAAGATCGACCTGTTCCACATGCTGCTCGACGAGAAGCCCGTGACCTGGAGCGGCACCACCCGCGCGCCGCTGGTCAACGCGGACGTGTTCCCGAAGACCGAGTCCGGGCGGCTCAAGACCTGGGTTGGCGTCGGCGGTTCACCGCAGTCGGTGGTGCGCACTGCGCGCTACGGTTTCGGGCTCATGCTCGCCATCATCGGCGGCGCCCCAGAGCGGTTCGCGCCTTACGTCGAGCTGTACAGGCGCGCAGCCGCACAACTCGGCACCACCGCCCTTCCAGTCGGCATGCACTCGCCCGGCTTCATCGCCGACACGGACGAGGAAGCCAAGGAGCTGCACTTCCCCGGCTACAAGGAACTGATGGACTCCATCGGCAGAGAACGCGGTTGGCCGCCACACAGCCGCGAGCAGTTCGAAGCCGAGATAGCGCACGGCTCGCTCTACGTAGGCTCGCCCGAAACGGTCGCCCGCAAGATCGCCCACGCCGTGAAGTCGCTTGACGTTGGCCGCTTCGACCTCATATACACCACCGGCGGCAAGGTCCCCGCGAGTGCCCGCATGCGCACCGTCGAGCTCTTCGGCACCAAGGTGATACCCCTCGTGCGCGAACTACTGGCCGAAGAAGCCGCCAAGGAGCCAGTGGCAAGGTGACCATCGGCATTCTAGGAGCAGGCAAGTTGGGCACGGTGCTAGCGCGGCTCGCGCTAGCTGCCGGCCAAGACGTGCTCATCGCCGGCTCCGGCGACCCAGCCAAGATTGCCCTCACGACCGAAGTGCTAACGCCGGGCGCACAGGCGGTATGGCCCGCCGAGGCAGCGCGCGGCGGCGACGTCGTGATCCTCGCGCTGCCGCTGGGCAAGTACAAGACCATCCCAGCAGGCGAGCTAGCGGGCAAGCTCGTGATAGACACCATGAACCACTGGTGGGAAACCGACGGCGTGAGGGACGACCTCAACGACCCGAACACAACGAGTAGCGAGATCGTCAGGGACTACCTGGCGGGCGCCCGCGTAGTAAAGGCGCTGAACCACATGGGCTACCACGACCTCGAAGACGGCGCCCGCCCAGCAGGCGCACCAGGCCGGAAAGCCATAGCCATCGCAGGCGATGACCCCGCCGATAACGCAGTGGTGGCCGCGCTCGTCAACGAACTCGGCTTCGACCCGCTCCTCATCGGCCCGCTGGCTGCCGGGGCGCACCTCCAACCCGGGCGACCCGCGTTCGGCGCGAACATGGACGCGGTAACGCTGCGCGCTGTCATCGGTAAGGTGGGCTTACGGCCAGTTGATACCGAACGACCAAGCCCCGACGCTAGGTCGGGGCTTCAGGTTGGCGCGTAACACGCCGCTTATCGTGGTGGAGCCGAGGGGATTCGAACCCCTGACCTTCTGAATGCCATTCAGACGCG
>JBIQMD010000112.1:0-5880 GCA_044463725.1 Truepera radiovictrix | reverse complement strand
CGCGCGCAGCCGCGGCGCTGGCGCGGAACACGCCCCCAAGGCGCTCCGCAGCAGGCCACAGGTCGCGGAACCAACGCTCCAAAGTCATTAGCTCCGGTGGCGGTGCAGCCGTGCGCCCTTCGTGCAACTTTGCCGCCGCGTTCGCGAGGATGCGTGTTGCCCCTTCGTCGTCTCCGTCTTCGACCATGCGTAGCAGCGAGCGCTTGCCCTCCGCGCGCTCGAGCACGACCGCGCCGGTCGCCTCGTCCCACGCGAACACGGTCGCCGCACCCTCGCCAGCCCACCACACCATGATCCGGCTGCCAGTGCGCTCCTCTTGGCTGTTCGGGACTTTGAGCATTGCGGGAGCGCCTGCAGCGAGGCGCACTGGCAGCAGCAGGCTACGGGTGTAGCTCGTGAAAGGCGGCCCCTCTGGCACGAGACCCCAGGCGTCCAGGTACTCACGGAGAGCGTCGAGGGCTGGGTGGTTCATGGCGTGGAGCGAATGGTAACTGACAAGGGCGCCGCCGACTTGAATGGTCGGCGGCGCCCGCTCCTAGCTTCCATGCGTAGCTTAGGCGAGTGCCTTGCCGCGGTCCCGCTTGCGCATGTTCGGGTCGAGGATGCGCTTGCGTAAGCGGAGCGACTTCGGGGTGACCTCGAGGAGTTCGTCGTCGTCGAGGTACTCGAGGGCTTCCTCGAGGCTCAGGCGCTTCGGTGGCGTGAGGATGATGTTCTCGTCAGAACCGGAGGCGCGCACGTTAGTGAGCTTCTTGTTCTTGCAGATGTTGACGTCGAGGTCGCCCATGCGCGCGTTGGCGCCAACGATCATGCCGACGTACACTTCGGTGCCGGGGACGATGAAGAAGATGCCGCGGTCCTCGAGCTTGTACATGCTGTACGCGAACGTCTCGCCGTTCTCCATGGAGACGAGCGACCCGTGGTTGCGCGTGACGACCTCGCCGGCGAACGGCTCGTAGCCGTCGAAGGTGTGGTTGAGGAGCCCCTCGCCCTGGGTCATCGAGAGGAACATGTTGCGGTAGCCGAAGAGGCTACGGCTCGGGATGCGGAACTCGAGGCGCGAACGCGTCTCGCCTGGGTCCATGTTCACTAGCACGCCGCGGCGTGCCGTTAGCGACTCCATGACGCTGCCCATCGCGCCGTTGGGGATGTCGCAGATGGCGCGCTCGAACGGCTCGAGCATCGAGCCGCCCTCTTCCTTCATGATCACTTCTGGCCGTGAGACGCTGAACTCGAAGCCTTCGCGGCGCATGTTCTCGACGAGGATCGAGAGGTGAAGCTCGCCGCGTCCGCTAACGCGGTAACGCTCGCTTCCGAGCGGCTCAACACGCAAGGCGACGTTCACGAGCAGTTCGCGCTCGAGGCGGTCGGCCAAGTGACGGCTGGTCACATAAGTGCCCTCGCGACCAGCGAACGGCGAGGTGTTGGGGCTGAAGGTCATGCTCAGCGTCGGCTCGTCGACCTCGACAGCAGGTAGCGCGGCAACGTGTTCGGGGTCGCACAGCGTGTCGCCGATGGTCACGTCATCGAGCCCAGAGAGGACGATGATGTCACCTGGCATACCGCGCTCCGTTTCGATGCGGTTGAGACCGAGGTGAGTGTAGACCTTGGTGATGCGCGCCCGTTCCGGCGCCTTGCCCGGCGCTACCCGCACGACCGAGTCGCCTGGCTTGACGGTGCCGTCGAGCACGCGCCCGAGCGCGAGCCTGCCGAGGTAATCGGAGTAGTCGAGGTTAGCGACCTGGAAGCGGAACGGCGCTTTCTCGTCAGCCTTGGCGGGCGGAACGTGGTCGTGGATTACCTGGAAGAGGGGAGCGAAATCGTTGCTCGGTTCGCTGCCCTCCAACCACGCGCGGCCTTCTCGAGCGATGGCGTGGACGATCGGGAAGTCGAGCTGGTCGTCGTCTGCACCCAAGTCGACCATGAGGTCGAACGTGAGGGAAGCGACCTCGTCCGGCCGGGCGTCGCGCCTGTCGACCTTATTGATGACGACGATGGGCTTGAGCCCGCGCGCTAGCGCCTTGCGCAGCACGAAGCGCGTCTGGGGCATTGGGCCCTCAGCTGCGTCGACGAGGAGTAGCACACCATCGACCATCGTCAAAGCGCGTTCGACCTCGCCGCCGAAATCGGCGTGGCCTGGAGTGTCGACGATGTTGATCTTCTCGCCATGCCACTCGACGGCCGTGTTCTTTGCGAGGATGGTGATCCCGCGCTCGCGCTCGATGTCGCCTGAGTCCATGACGCGGTCTTCCAACTGCTGGTTGGCGCGGAAGATGTGCGATTGGCGCAAGAGACCGTCTACCAGCGTGGTCTTGCCGTGGTCGACGTGGGCGATGATGGCTACGTTCCTATGGTTCATGAACTCTCCGGGGTATTGCGCGTAGGGAGCTAGGGACACGCGTAACGGGAGAGTATAGCGGACGGGCCAGCTTCTTGTGCGCCGGTCTGTTACGTGGCCTCACGATGTGGCCGCACTTTGCTGCTAAGTGGACCCCCGACTCCGGGCCGCGACGCCACCTGCCCGCTGGCAGAAATGTCGGGCAACACTTAGGACCGCGGTTGCTTGGTAGCTTCTGGCATGGGCGGAGCCAAGTTCCGCACGCCGGCACGTCCGGCAGAAGGACCATCAACTACAAGGAGCAAACATGTCTGAGACGAGCACTGCGCCACAGGCGAACATCACGCTTTACACCACCACGTGGTGCAGCGACTGCCACGCCCTCAAGCGCTTCCTCGACGCCAAGGGTCTTGCGTACCTGGAAGTGAACATCGAGCAGGACGCAGCGGCCGCCGAGCTCGTCATGCGCGTCAATGACGGCAGGCGCAGCGTGCCGACCGTCGTGGCTGGCGACGTGGTCGAGAGCCTCTCGAACTTCTCGCCGATGAAGGCGAACGACTTTCTAGCGCGTGCTGGAATGGTCGGCGCCTGAGCTTCTGCCAACCAATACGAAGCGCTGGTCGGCCTGTTGCCGATGCCGGCCGGCCACGTCCAACCGTCGGCGAAGCGCTGCTTGTGCCCCAGGGCACATGGTAGTCTCGCCCGCATGACAGACCTCGGGGCGGGGCCCGACCCCCGTCGAGACGGCGACCGCGCAGTGCGCGTGCAGGCCATGTTCTCTGAAATAGCGCCGACGTACGACCTTCTGAACGGCGTCCTCTCACTCGGGGTAGACCGCCGCTGGCGCGGTCAAGCAGCACACGCCGCTCTAGCCAACGTGCCCGTAGGCGGTAGCGCCGTGCTAGACGTTGCTACTGGCACCGGTGACCTGGCCTTCACGATCAAGGGCCAGCGGCCAGACGTGAGGGTGATTGGCGCCGACTTCGCGCCACCGATGCTGGAGTTGGCCCGGGCCAAGGCCGCCAAGCGCGGTGTTGGCATCGAGTTCGTGCAGGCAGACGGCACAGCCTTGCCGTACCCAGACGGTTCGTTCGACGCCATCACCATCGCGTACGGCCTGCGCAACTTCGCAGACCCGGACGCTGGGCTGCGTGAGTTCAGGCGCGTACTCAAGCCCTGTGGGCGCTTGGTGATACTGGAGTTCCCCCCGCCGCCAGCTGGCTTCTTCGGAACGGTCTTCCGCTATTACTTCACGCGCGTTCTGCCAAAGCTTGGCGGAATCGTGTCCGGCGCACCTGGCGCCTACGCCTACTTGCCGGAATCCGTACTCGCTTTCTTCACGCCGGAAGCGCTGAAGGCGCGCCTGCTCGAGGCTGGCTTCGCGGCGGTAGAGTACCGGCTACAGACTTTCGGGATCTCGGCGCTCCACGTGGCGGACGCCAGTTCACCTAGGTCGGAGGGTGACCATGACTGACGAGTTCGAACTTAGCCACGACACCGGCCAGCGCGCCGCCTTCAACCCGGCGGTGGAGGGCCTAGTGCAGCGCACCGTAGCGCCGTTGGTGACGACCGACTTGGGGTTCGAGATCAACACCGACTCCTCGCTGTTCGACGCTACCTTCGAGGAGGGCGACGACGGTCATGACCGGCGCTTCGGCCTAGCCATCGACCACCTCAAGGGGATCGTCAAGGGGCGCGCGTACGACAACGACGTCATGCGCCTGCGCGTCGGCCCCGGCGGCTACTACGCGCAGTCGCAACGGTTCCCGGCCGCGTTCTTCGGCGACACGGCGCGCGCCAAAGTGAGTCTCGTCAGTGAGGCGGAAGCGGCCGCCGTCGTGTGGGAGGCCGTCGCGCACTATCGCTCGGAGGAAGCGCGCTCGTTACTGTGCGTCTACTCGGACGATGACGCGCCGGACTTCTTCCTCGGCTACCGCGTGAGCGACGACCACCGTTACGAGATCGGCAACCTCTCGCGCGCGGTGCCCATGCACATGCGGGTGCTGTTCGATGCAGCCGAAGACGTGCCGCTGGTGGGCGCGCCGTCTGGCACGGTCATCTACCAGCGCACGCGCACGGGTAAGCACGTCGTGGTCAAGGCGGCGGGCCGCCGTCGCCCGCTCCTCGTCGGCTACGGCCAGCACTGATCTAGGGGCGTCGCCGTGGAGCAAGGCCTCATCGTGGTTGGCGGCGGCATCGCGGGCTGCGAGGCCGCCTACGCCAGCGCGCGTGCCGGGGTCAGCACGCTGCTGGTCACCACTAGCCTCGATACGCTTTACGCGTTGGCTCACGACAACTACGTGCTGAACGCGCCGAGCGGCAGCCTCATGGAGGCGTGCACGGCGAACCTTGGGACGACACTCGTCAACGCCGTTGCGTTACGGCGCGAAGCGAAGCGCCTGCTCGAGGCAGAAACCAAGCTCCACCTCCTGCAATCGACGACCTCCGAGTTGCTGCTGGCAGGCAATGCGGTCGTCGGCGTCAGCACCTGGGAGGGCGTCGACCGTCTATGCGGGCGCGTTGCGCTCTGCGTAGGTAGTTTCCTCAGCGCCAGGCTGAAGGTCGGTGCTAGCGTGGAGCACGCTGGCCGCCTAAGCGAGATGGCCTACGACGACCTCTACCGCGACTTGGAGGGCAAAGGCTTCATGTTCGACGCGGCGCAACTGCAAGTCGATGAGCTGAGTGGCGGACTGCCTTACACGGTTGACTTCTCGGTGCTCGCCGAAGCGGAGTTGTCGCAGCGCGGCTCCCGCCTCAAGCGCTTCGCGGGGCTGTACGCGGCCGGCGCCTGCGTTGGGCACTTCGGTTACCTCAGCGCCGCGCTGGACGGGATGGCGCTAGCCGCCAACGTCATCGAGGACCTCGGCGACCCTACCGTGTGACCGCGCCCAACGCGAAGGCGCTAGCAACTCAGTGATGCTTGGCTGCGGTCGGGGCGCTGCCGGTGATCCCCGTCGTGTCGTTGACTGGGCGCGTGTAGCGCTCCATTTTCGTCAGTTCAGACGCTACCACCCAGACTACCCGCGCGCCTTCCGGGGTAGTGGCCAACAGGCGGAACTGGTAAGGCGGACGGGGCGACGCCGTGCCGATGACAAAGCGCTCGCCCTGGTAGAGGACCTCTTCACCTGTGCTGAAGGTAGCCATGCGCTAAGCCTACCCTTGGGGCGGGCACGGCGCAGGGGCTTAAGGCCCGTGGTGGGCTAACTCGCTGCGAAGATCGGTTCGCGCAGGACGGGGAAGAGGCCCCTCGCAAGGCCGCGCTCGAGCAACTGGCGGACGGCGTGCTCGCCCTCTGCTCCGACGTCACGTGAGTAGTCGTTCACGTACAGGTCGATGTGTTTCTGGCGCACGTCAGGGGCCATCTCTTGCGCGTTGACGGCAACGTACTCCCGCGACGCTTCGGGGTTGCTCCACGCGTGCTCGAGGCTGGCAGAGATGAGCGACGTCAGGCGTGCGTGCACGGCGGCGCCGAGCGAGCGCTTGGCCACGATGGCGCCAAGTGGCACGAGCCCACCAACCTCCGCCTCCCACCAAGCCCCAAG
>JBIQMD010000111.1:0-5881 GCA_044463725.1 Truepera radiovictrix | reverse complement strand
GGTGAGTTGGCGTTGTAGCCACATCGTCTCAGGATAGCCGCCGCGTTAGCAGGCGGCTACCTTGAGGCGGGATTCGAACTGATAGAAAGTGGGCTTCTGTTGACTATTCAGGCACCTGCTGGTTATCAGGCGCCTTGCAGTTGTTGCGTGTACACAGCCGCGCCAGCGTGATCGCTTGGAGCATGGGTGGCGTACGTGAGCTGACGTTCTATCTCGGCGGCGACCTGCAGAACGGTTGCCTGACGCAGAAGGACTTTGTCTCCTACGAACGTGAATGCCGTGGTCGCCTCTAACTTGCGGAGCGCTTCTTCTCGGTCCATGGTCGAACTCACCCTCTTCCGATGTGAGCCTAAGGCTAGGCGCAAGAACGCTTCAGTGTCGCTTCACGTGGAATGAGAAGGCGGTGAAGCGCCTTTGAAGCGGGTCGCGGCTTACCTTCTCCTCACTACGCCACGGAGGTAATCCCCTACTATGCGCAACCTCAAGAACATCTTCACTGCCCTGATCGTCACCCTCGCCGTATCCGGTCTCGCCGTCGGTAGCGTCGCCGCTTACAGCCCCGCCAGCGCCGTCTTCGCCGGCACGAGCAACCTTCCAGGCGAGTGGGACGTCGGCTGAGCCACCCAGCGGTGTCTTGGGCTGGCGGCTCAACTAGCCGCGGCCCGGCGCACGCATGGCCTACGCCCTACTAAGCCCTGAACTTAGAGATCCCATTCCCCCGAATGCCATCACCATTGGAAGACCTGAAATTCATGTTTCAGCCGATCGCCAGCTTGGCGAGTGAGCCAGACGGTTGGTCAGAAGCGTTGGTTCGCTGGCAGATGCCAGACGGCACCGTCCGCGGTCCGCTTGATATCTTGCCGCGCTGGTTGGCTCCAGCACGGATCGAGATGTTCACGCATTTCACGCTGCTGAGGGGAGCGCAGGCGCTCGCCGCGCACCCTACGGCCCGCTTGTCCATCAATCTAACGCCCGCCCAGATCCACCTTCCGGAGGCGCTGCGCACGTTGGAGGGCATGCTGCCAAGCGTCACCGATCGGCTCTACATCGAGGTGGTCGAAGGTGGCACCTCGGAAACGCCAGCAATGGCGCGCCAGCTATGGCTCCTGCGCGAGCGCTGCGGCGGCATCTACCTAGATGACGTCACCCCGCACGACCTGAGCAACCGCGTCCGTTTCGACGTGCCGGTGGACGGCGTCAAGCTCGACCGCAGCGTGGTGTACACGGCGCTTTACGAGGGTAACGACGACCTGCGCCAGGCGGCGCGGGAGTTCGTGAGGAGCACGAGCGAGCGTTACGCGGTCGTGGTGGCAGAGGGCATCGAGGACTTGTCCGCATGTGAGGAGTTGAGGGCACTTGGCGCGAGTCACGTGCAAGGCTTCGGGATAGCCAAACCCGGAGCTGTATTGCGGACGGCCATGGGCGGTTTGCTCGACCTGCCTTCGGGGCGCGCGGCGGTACCCAATGCACCCGTTGCCGAAGCCGAGTTGGGCGCAACGCCACCAAGCTGAGGGCCGCGCCAAGAAACACCGTCGAGCGGCACGCTGCCAGCCGCGCCGCTCGGCAGGGTCAGAGAGAGGGAAGTTCGCGCTAGGGGCGCGACCAGGACACGGGGGTCCTAACTGGAGGAGGCCGCAGTAGGCACTAGCCAACTGCGGCCTCCTTTCTAGCCGCCCGCGTTAGGCGCGCGATATCCTCCCCGAAACCGCGCCGGTCACCGGCAGCAGGAAGGAGTGACCTTTGCGCTTCAGGTTCGCTCACCTAGCAGACCTCCACCTAGACACGCCGTTCCAAGGGCTGCGCGCCAACCGGCCAGGCCTGGCCGCCACCTTGCGCGATGCGTCACTGACCGCCTGGGATCACGCGGTGACTGCCTGCCTGGCCGCCGAGGTGGACTTCGTGGTCATAGCAGGCGACGTCTACGACGGTGCAGAAGCCGGCGTGAGGGCCCAACTGCGCTTCCGCGACGGGCTGGCGCGCCTTGCCGCCGCTGGGGTTCAGTCCTTCGTCGTGCACGGCAACCACGACCCGCTAGGTGGCCGCTGGTCGGCGATAAGCGACTGGCCGCCAGGTGTCACGGTGTTCGGCCACGACGACGTAACGAGCGTGCCCGTGGTCAAGCACGGCCAGCCACTCGCGCTTGTTCACGGCATCTCCCACGCACGGCCGGAGGTCACGGAGAACCTCGCGCTGCGCTTCCAGCGCGACAGTAGCTTCGTCGGTTATCAAGTCGGCTTGCTGCACGCGAACGTCGACGGGCGCGGCGGGCACGCCAACTACGCGCCGGCCACCCTCGCCGACCTGCGCGCTTCCGGCATGGACTATTGGGCGCTCGGCCACGTGCACGTGCGCGCCGTGCTGAGCCACGAGCGGCCCCTCGCCATCTACCCAGGCAACCTGCAGGCGCGTCACGTCAACGAGACGGGCGAGAAGGGCTTCTACCTCGTCGACGTCGAAGACGGGCGGGCGTCAGCCAGCTTCGTCGAGGTTGGCCTCGTGCGCTTCGACACCATTCACCTGGACATCGCGGGGCTGTCTAGCGTCGCCGAGGTGCACTCCGCGCTGACTACCGAGGCGCGACTTCCGAGAGGCACGGCGCTCACGCATGTCCTGCGCGCTACCCTGCACGGCTCGGGGCTGGCTCACAGTGCTCTGCATAAGGCTGGCGAGGCCGGACTCCTCGAGTACTTGGCGGACGTTGCCCCCGCTGGCGTGTGGTGGGACGAGGTCCGGCTGCGCACTAGGCCGGAGCTTGACCGCGAGGCACGGCTACAAGCGGGCGACTTCATCGCAGACCTCCTGACCCTCAGCGACGCACGCAGGTCAAACGCCGCCGAGCACGTCGCTACCCTCGTAGCCGAGTTGCAGTCGCACCCGCAACTCCGTAACGTCGCCGACCACTTGGGTCTCGAGGCGTTGATCGACGAGGCTCAGGCGCTATGGGACGAGGCCGCGATAGCCGCCTTCGACCTGATCGACGCAGAGTTGGCGGAGGGCTAGAGCGTGCGCATAGACCGCGTGGTAGTCACGCGTTTCCGCGGGCTGCACGACCTCGACCTCGAGTTCGGCGCGGGGCTGATGGTCCTGGAGGGCCCAAACGAGGCAGGCAAGAGCACCCTCATGGCCTTCATTCAGGTGCTCCTCTTCCCGACCACGCTGACCGCGACGACGCGGGTGGTTGGCAGCGTCGACATCAGCGTTTCCGGCCGGCGTTACCGCATCTCTCGCAGCGGAGCGCGAGCCACGCAGCGGCTACTAGACCTGGACACGGGTGAGTCACTAGATCTGGCGCACCTCACTGCACTCACCGGCCAGCTTGACGCCAGCGTCTACCGCAACGTGTTCGCGTTCGGACTCGGCGAGTTGCAGTCGTTCGAAGCACTCACCGACGCGGCCGTAAAGGAGCGCCTCTACTCGGCGGCCGTCGCGGGGGCGGGGGCCAACGCCAGTCGCGCCTCCCGTGCGCTAGATGACGAACTGAATGGCCTTCTCAAACCCAGGAGCCCCGCCACGACCCTGGGCCAACTGGCGGGAGAGCTTACGAGCGCGCTCAACGCAGCCCACGCCGCCAGGGGTGAGGCGGCCAACTACTCGGCTGCGGTTCGCGAACGGGACAGAGTGGCAGCGGAGGCAGAGCAGCACGCGGTGGAGCGCGCGGCGGCCGCCGAACGCGTTGGGTGGTTCGCCGCCCTGCTAGAAGCATGGCCCAACTGGCAGGCGGGCGCTGAAGCCGCCGTCGAGCTCGCCACCTTGGAGGCCGAATCCGCAGACTACGCGGCGGGCACGGGCGCTGGCCCTGCGCCCGCTGTGTGGCTTGCGCATGCCGAAGACGTCAAGGGGTTGGACGCCGGGCTGGCCGCATTCGAGCAGACTGCGGCCGAGGTAGAGACCCGGCAAAAGGAGCTAAGCCAGCACGTAGCCGACTTGCGCGCTGGCCTCCTCGCGTTAGGGCCGCATTGGAACCCTAAGCGGTTGGCTGACTTCGTGGATGGCGCGGAGTGGCGGGCGCGGGCCGCCACCACGAGGGCGGCGATCGAGGAGAAGACTGCGGCCATTGCCCGACTGGAGGGGGCCAAGGCGGAGGCGGAACTTCAGGTCGGCATGGCTGCGAGACGAGAAGACGCGGCCCGTGACGAGCGCGAGCGTCTCCTGCGCGAACCTCTGCTCGTACAGGCGCTCGCGCGGATACTGCCGGGACTCCCCGAAGGTGACGCAGCAGTCGAGCCCGCCCTGGCGCGGCTAACCGAGCACACGCGAGAGCGGAAGGCCGGCATGGCCTACGTGACTGACCTGTCCACCGAGTTGGCTGAGGCGCGTCGCGCGCGCGCCCAAGCCAACGAGCAACTGCAGGCCGCCGCAGTGGAGGCTGGGCGCTGGCAGCGTTGGGTTGGCTGGGCGCTCGTTCTGTGCCTCACGCTCGCCGCTGGCTGGCTCGGGTGGCGCTCAGACCGAGAGTACCTGGCGGCCGCGACTGTCGGCGTGGTGGCAACCATGCTCCTGTGGCCGCGTTGGCGGCGGTCAGGGCCGGGCGCTGCTGCGCTGAGAGAGCTCGAGGAGCGGGCCGCGGGGTTGCGTGCCGAGGAGAACGACCTCACTGCAACCCTACAGTCGGCGTTGGCCGGCCTTGGATTGCAGGGCGAGGCACGCGCCGCCGAGGTTGCGGCGGCAAGCCGCGAAGCAATGGAACTCGACGCCGCGCTCGAGGCGGCCGCCCGCAGCGGGAGGGACTTTGGCCGCGCTGCACGAGAGACCCAGGGCGCTCGCGCGGCCTTTGCAGCGCACGCAGGCAACGCCACGAAGCTCGGCGAGGAACGCACGGCGATACTGAACGCCTGGGCGGAGTGGTGCCGCGCGTCCGGCGTGCCAGACAACTTGCCGCCGGACGAGCTGCCAGCTTTCGTAGCGCGCATCGAGCGGCTGCAGGCGGTGCAGTCTGCCTTCAGGGACGTCGACGCCAAGCTGCGGCCCGCCATGGCGCGGGCCGAGGATTTCCGCGCGCAGGTCGGCACGCTGGCTACGGCGCTCGGCCTGCGCTTCGAACCCGAAGCCGCGGCCGGCACGGTTCGGGAATGGGCGGCGCGCGCCCGGGCGGTGGAGGCTCGCTACCTGGAACTGGAGCAGAAGCGCCTCGATTTGCAGGCAAAGGTTGCTACGGCACTGCGCGATGTCGATGCCCGCTTCGGGACCCGCGTCGACCAGGCACGTGAGGCGTTGGCGGCGAGAGATCCGCATGGGTGGCAGGCGAGCCTCACCGTAGAGGAGGAGCGCGAGCGCACCCTGGCGACCGAGGCACGCAGGCTCAACGAGAAGACCGGAGCGCTCACTCAGAAGCTGGAGGAGGTTGAAGCCTCCGCCGACCTAGCCACGCAGTTGCAGACCGCTGAACGCGTCGCAGCAGAAGCGCGTGCGCACGTGCGACGTTGGGTGGTCGCGCGCCTAGCCAAGGGCCTTATCGACGACACGCTCCACGAGTACGAGCGCACGAAAGTGCCAGAGGTGCTGCGCCGCGCCGGGCACCACTTCGGGACCATGACCGCCGGCCGTTACGTGCGCGTTCACCTCCACGAGGGCCGCGAACTGCGCGCGTTCACTCCAAACGACGATGTGCTCACGGCGCCAGACCTAAGCCGCGGCACGTTCGAACAGCTCTACCTCGCCGTGCGCCTCGGCCTCATCGAGTCGTTCTCCGCCGCCAACGTCGCCCTTCCGCTCGTGCTCGACGACGTCCTCGCCAACGCGGATCCTGAGCGCGCTGCGCGCCTTGCGGCGGTGCTGGCCGGCCTCGCCGAGCGCCAACAGCTCCTCTTCCTGACTTGCCATCCGCACATGGCCGCGTTGCTCGTTGCGCAGGTCCCGCACGCCAAGCACGTGGTATTGCCGC
>JBIQMD010000110.1:0-5983 GCA_044463725.1 Truepera radiovictrix | reverse complement strand
GAAGGACTACGACGAAGTCCTCCACCGTGACAACCTCACGCTCGCAGGAGCACAAGGCGCCCCCAACGGGCGAGAGAGCAACCGGTGATAGCATCCCCGGCGTGAACGTCAAGTCTCAACTCGTCTACGTGGCGGCGGCCATCACCTTCACGCTCGGCCTGTTAGGGCTCGTGAACCCGCTGTTCACGGCGCGCATGCTCGGCCTCGAGGTCGTAGCGATGGTTGGGCTCAGCCAAGTACGCGCCACCTTCGGAGCCATGCACCTCGCCCTCACCGCGCTCATCATGCGCGGCACCATGCAGCGCGCCGGAGCCGTCTACTACTTGAGGTCCAGCGCCCTACTCGTCGGGGCCGTGCTCGTCGGTCGGCTCCTCTCGATCTTCATCGACGGCGCCTTCACGCTCCTCAACCTCCTGTTCGTCGTCAGCGAGGGAGTGGCGTTGGCCGGCATTCTGCTCGCGCTCTTCGACCCGAACAGGCGGAGCCAAACTGCGGAGCCGCACGCGCAGTGACGAGCCTCCCTGAAGGCACGCGCTTCGCGCCGCCCGAACTAGCCGCGGCACGCGAGAAGGTACTTGCGCACCTACGCGAGCTCTACGCATCCTGGGGCTACCTGCCCGTCGAGGTGCCAGCCCTCGAGCACCACGACGCCAGTCACCCACGCGAGGCGCAGGCGTTCAAGCTGACGGACAAGGGCAGTGACGTGCTGGCCCTGCGCTCGGACTTCACGCCGGCACTAGCGCGCCTCGTCGCCTCCACCTACCCCGGCGTGGCTGGCGGCGAGCGCAGGGCGCTGCGCCTGCGATACGCGGGCACCGTGTGGCACGCCCACCACCCTGAGTTGGCTGGCACGCGGGAGTTCACGCAGGTCGGCATCGAGTTGGTTGGCGTAAGCAACGCCCGCGCAGACGCCGAGATCATCCACCTAGCGCGCGAGTCCGTGCGCGCGGTCGGGTTGGCGCCGCGCATAGAAGTCGGCAACCCCGCGTACGTCAAGGCGCTACTAGACGCGGCCGACGTCCCTTACGAGCATCAACTGGCACTGGCCGACGCCATCGACCGCAAAGACCGCTCCGACGTGCTCGCCCTCATCGACGCGCTCGGCCTCACAGGGCGCGCGGCCGATGCCATCTTGCAAGCCCCGGATCTCTACGGCGACGAGGGCGTGCTGGACGAGGCGCGGCGCCTCGCGCCGAACGATGCTGCGCGGTTGGCCGTCGACCGTCTCGAAGGCGTGCTCACCGAGTTCGAAGACGCAAGCGAGCTGCTCCTCGACCTTGGCCTGGCGCGCCGCCTCAGCTACTACACGGGCGTCACCTTCCGCGCCTTCACCCTCGATTACGGCCAGCCGCTCCTAGGCGGCGGGCGCTACGACGGCGCGCTGCTGCCGTACGCCGCTGGCTTCTCCCTCGGTCTCGAACGGCTCATGGGGGCGATGCCGCGCGAGGCTGGCGAGGCGGTCATCACGCCGCAAGTCCTCACCCTTGACGACCCGCCGGCACGGCGCCTGCGCGCAGCCGGCATCGCGGTGGCGCGCGCCACCGCAAGCGAGCCGGGCGCAGCGGAGCGCGAGGCGGAAGCGGCCCGCATACCGTTCCTCTTGGTCGCTGGTGCCGTGAGGAGCGTCGGCGGGGCGGGCGCCGCTGGCGAGGCGCGTAGGCTGGAGTTGCAGGCCATCCTCAGCGGCCCCCAAGGTGACGAAGCGTGAGCAGCAGCCCACTAGTGCTCGCCCTGCCGAAAGGCCGGGTGCTCGAGGAGGCCATCGGCGTGCTGCGCAGCGCTGGCCTCGACCTCACCCTCAGCGAAGACGAGCGGGCGCTGCGCCACGACGGCCCGAACGCCACCGTCCTAGTCATGCGCAACGCAGACGTGCCGACCTATGTCGAGTTGGGGGTGGCAGACGCCGGCGTTGTCGGCCGCGACGTGCTCCTTGAGCACGGAAGTCGCCTCTACGCGCCGGTCGACTTGGCGTTCGCCGCGTGCCGCCTCTCGCTGATCAGGCAGGAAGGCGCGACCGGCCCAGTCAAGCGCGTGGCGAGCAAGTACCCGCGCGTAACCGCGGAGTACCTCAAGCGCCTTGGTAGCCCCGCCGAGGTCGTGGAACTATCGGGCAACGTCGAACTCGCCTGCCTGTCCGGCTTGGCGGACGCCGTCGTAGACGTCGTGCAGACGGGCGCAACGCTGCGCGCCAACGGCCTGACGGAAGTCGACGTCATCGCGGAATCGAGCGCGCGCCTCGTCGTCAACCGCGCCGCCCTGAAGCTCAAAGCCGACGTGCTGCGGCCACTGATCACCGCACTACGGGAACTGTCAGGACGTTGACGCAAGCACGGGCGGCACGCCGCACTCACAGCCAACCGCGCCGCCTGAACGCGACGATCATGCCGCCAGCCAAGCTGAGCATGATGACCCACAGGAGCGGGTACGCCCACCGCCAGTGGTACTCGGGCATGTAGGCGAAGTTCATGCCGTAGATCCCCGCCAGGAACGTAAGGGGAATGAAGATGGTCGAGATGACCGTCAGGACCTTCATGACGTCGTTCATGCGCACGCTGAGAAGCGTCAGGTAGATGTCGTGGAGGCTCGTGATCTGCTCGCGTTGCGTCTCGACCGCGTCCATGACCTGAACGGCGTGGTCGTGCGCGTCGCGCAAGTAGTTCGACACGTCAGGGGAGAAGTACTCGAGGTCCTTGCGTTGCAGCGAACCCATAACGTCGCGCAGCGGCCACACGGCCCTGCGCACGACCAGCAGGTCGCGGCGTAGGGCAGTGACGCGCTGCAGCGCGTCGCGTTGCGGGCCGCGCAGGATCTCCTCCTCGACGGACTCGAGGTCGTCGCCGTACGCTTCGAGCACCTCGAAGTACTGGTCGATGACCAAGTCCATCAGCGTGTACGCCAGGTAGTCAGCGCCCATCTTCCGCAGACGGCCGCGGCCAGTGCGCAGCCGCTCCCTTAGCGGACCGAACGGGTCGGTCTCGAGCTCCTGGAACGTCACGAGCAAGTTGTCTTGCAGCACGAGCGAGAACTGTTCGCTGTGGAGGGGACCCGGCGCTAGCGCGCTCTCGGCTGCGGCGGCTGGCGTCTTCTCGGGAGCGGGCGAACCTGGGCCGCCGGCCGCTGTGGCCGCTGGGGATTCCGTCGGGAGCGGCAAACCATGGCGCGTGAGCATGCGCATGACGATGAACAAGTAACCGTCGTACTCCTCGACCTTGGGGCGCTGGCCGAGGCTGGCCAGGTCCTCGACGGTGAGGGGGTGCAGCTCAAGCGCGCGCCCGACGTCCTCAAGCAGCTTCGTGTCGTGAACCCCGACCACGTTCAGCCAGCGCACCCCGGGCTCGGCCAACAGCTTGGGGAGTTGGGTCACGTCGTCGACCTGCTGCTCGACGATCTGGTCCTCCTGGTAGCGGATGAGCTGGAGGTGCGCGCCGTAGGTGCGCTCCGGCCCCGTATACACGACGGTGCCCGGCAGCGCTCCCACCTTGCTGCGCCTGCCTTTGCCAAGCGGCCGAGCGGAACCCTTGGTGGCGCCCTTGCCGCGGCTGCGCCTCCGGCTCAGAACTTGCCCCCCGTCTTGAAACCGCCGCGCTTCGGCATGCTTGGGCCGCTAGGACGCGAACCGCCACTTGGCCGCGCGCCGCCGCTCGAGCGACCGCCGCCTGAACTGCCGCCGAAGCCGCCGCCGAAGCCGCCACCGAACCCGCCACCGAAGCCGCCGGAGGAGCGGCCGCCAGACGAACGTCCGATGGCGTCGAGGATGGAGCCGACCACGTTGATAACTTGGCCAGCGTCGACCGTTGGTCCGGTACCGCCGCCCCACACGGTGCCGCGCCCGAAGCCGCCGGAACCGAAGTTGGGGTCGACGCCGCGGTTGGTGATCGTGCGTTGGCGGTTCAGTAGTTGCCAGAGCGCCTGCTGGGTGATCATGCCTGCCAAGTACTGCGAGATGCCCGTCACCACGGCGCGCTCGTCCTTGAACGCTGACTGGGGCGACGCCATGCCCGCCTGCGCGAAGTCGTTGCGCAAGTTCGTAAGCTCCTGCAGGCGTTGCCTGTTGGAGGCCGCGCCGGTGCGTAGTTCGGTGATGGCGGCGGCGAGAGACTCGCGTTGCTTGGCCAGCTCTGCTAGGCGCGCTACGACGAGGTCGTCCTCTGGCGTCGGGGTAGCAAGCGCACTCGCCCGCAGGACGTCGAGCGGGGCGCGGTCGAATTCGCTGCGGAGGAACTCTACGGCGTTCAGGTAGTCCGGGTCTTCGCCGTTGGCGAAGCGGCTGAGCGCCTCCTGCAGCCTGGCTGCCTCCGCGCCAGCTGCCTTGATCTGCTCCTCGATTTCCTTGACCTTCTTCTCCGCGGCATCGCGGTTCTGCTCGAGCGCCCCGATGCCGTCATCCGCTCGCGCCTTCAGGTCGGCGCGTTGCAGCTCGGCGTGTGCGGCAGTAGCGGCCTCCTTCGACCGTTCGGCGTGTTCGCGGAGGCGCACGGGTATCTCGAGCAGCCGTGAGTAGTTCGCCCGCGCGTCCTGGTACCTAACGATGTGCGCGACGCGCCCGTCGAGGTAGCGCAGGAGCGGCGCGAAGATCAGTCCGCCTGGGCGGTACTCGGTGGTGCCGTACTTGCGGCGCCACAGGTAGGAGAAGAGAGGGTCGGCGCGGTACGCCTCACCTTTCGCCTCCTGCTCGGCTTCGCTCTGGGTGGCCTTGGCGTCGGCTTGGGTTGCTACGCGGTCGGCCTCGTGGGCAGCGGCCAACTGCTGCTGGTAGGCGGCGTCCGTCTCGAGGCGCTTCTGGGTCGCCGCCTCTGCAGCGTCGACGGCCCGCATCGCGGCCTCGAGCTCGGCGCTGGCGGCCGTGCGGGCGTCCTCTAGCTTCGCCGTTGCTGCCGCCTGTTGCGCCTGCTGCTGCCGCAACTGGTCGTAAGCGGCATCGCGTTGCGCCACGAACTTGACCACCTGTTCGTCGTTCGTGTTCTCCACGTTGGCGCTCTTGCTGGCTAGGAAGCTGAGGCGCAGCTGAGCGAGGCGCCTCAACTCGGTTACCCAGCCCGTGTTGAGCTTGATCATCTCGTCGTTGCTGCGGTTGAGCGCCGAGTCGACCTCGCCCATGCGCGCCTGTTCCTGGTTGATGGCCTTGAGTAGCTTGTCGAGGGTGGCGGCTCCGGTGATCATCAGTCCCAGCTCGTGATGGTGGCGCCGGTGGTGTCGAAGTAGTAATCGGGTTGCAAGAAGCCGGCTTGCTTCTCACCGAAGATGCTCTTCTGGATGATGCCGTCGTCGAGCTTGTCTTGACGGATGGCCTCGAAGGTGGCGTCGGACACGCGCAACCCGAAGGTGCGTACTGTCTGGGTAACGCCCGTCTCCTCGTTCGTGACGGGCACGGCGATGTTCTTGCCGTTGCGGTCGATCGGCTCGACGATGATGTAGTAGTTGGCGGCCTCGCTATTGAGTTCAGGAACGCGCCACACGCCAGTCGTGTCTGCCGAGATACGCAGCGTGTAAGACGCGAGGAGTTGGCTCTCTAGCGCTTTGAGGGTAGTGAGGTTCGCGCGCGCCTCGCGGTCGTTGCCTTGACTGATGGCGGTGGTGCCGAGGGCGTAGAGCGTGTCTGCGCGCGCAGACGCGGCAGGGTCTTGGGACCGTTCGATGAACGTGGCGTGCACGTTGTTGAGGTCAGAGACCAGCGCACGGTGCGGGGCCCTGAAGGCGGCGTCGTAACCGAAGAACAGCAGTGCGGCCACGACGGCGAGGGCTAGGAACAGCCGCCCCCACTTCGCGCGGTTGACGTAGAAGTACGCCCAGCGCGTACCCGCGCGGCGCTCTGGCGCAACGTAGACGAAGCGTCCCTCGCGCAGAGCCGTTACACCCTGGCGGAGGATCTCATCTGTGACGGTGATGCCCTGCGAGGCGTAGATGCTCCGCAGGTTCTCGAACATGGCCTCGTCACGCCCTTCGGACGCCAGCTCCTCGCTGACGAGGCGCTCGCGGTGACGCA
>JBIQMD010000109.1:0-5990 GCA_044463725.1 Truepera radiovictrix | reverse complement strand
ACGGGCACGCCGCGCGTCACGTAGTCGTGGAGGGTCTCGACGTTGGCGCGCGCCATGCGTTGCGCTTCGCGCGCCAAGCCCTTGCTGATCTGCGGGCGGCCGCAGCAGCCGTAGGGCACGAGCTCGACGGCGTACCCGATGCGCTCGAGCACCGCCACGGCGGCTTGGCCCGCCTCCGGCTGGTTGAACATGGTCCAGGTGTCTGCAAAGAGTGCCACGGGGCCCAGCGCACCGGCCCGCGCGGCCGGTCGGCGGCGGAACCATGAGTCGAAGCGCTGCGCCGCGTAGCTCGGCAGCACGCGGCGCGCGTCCACACCCACGGCCTTGCTGAGCAGCCAGCGCACTGGCTTCAGCGGCAGGAAGAAGTTCGCGACAGGCGCCAACGCCTGCGCGAGCGGGGCCACCCTGCCCACGTTGCCCATGGCGCGGGCGGCCAAGGGCGTGCCCTTGGCGTCGTAGTAGTGCTGCAGCCACTCGTACTTGAGCTTGGCCATGTCGACGCGGCTCGGGCACTCCGACTTGCACGCCTTGCACTCGAGGCACAGGTCGAGGACCTCGTAGACGTCCTTGCTCGTGAGGCCGCCTGGCAGGCCGCCAGTCAGTGCCTCGCGCAGCACGTTCGCGCGCCCGCGGGTCGAATGATCCTCGTCGCGCGTGCCCATGTACGAAGGGCACATGGTGCCAGCCCCCACCTTGCGGCAGGCGCCCACGCCCGTGCAGGCCTCCACCGCGCCGAGGAAGCCGCCCTGCTCGGAGAAGTCGAACACCGTGGGCAGCTCCACCGCCGGGTAGTCGGTGCCGTAGCGCAGGTTCTCCGTCATGGCCGGCGCTTCGACGATCTTGCCGGGGTTGAGCAGCCAGTCGGGGTCGAAGGCGCGCTTGAGGTCGATGAAGTCCTGGTACAGCACGTCACCGAATAGCCTGCGGTTCTGGTACGAGCGGATGAGGCCGTCGCCGTGCTCGCCGCTCCACGACCCGCCGTACTTGACGACCAACTCGAAGACTTCCTCGCTTATCGCCTGGAACTGCTCCAGGCCGACCTCGTCCTTGAGGTCGATGAGCGGCCGCACGTGGATGACCCCCACGGAAGCGTGGGCGTAGAACACGGCGCGCGTGCCGTGGCGTTCGCATACGGCGATGACCTCAGGGATGTACTGCGCCAGGTGCTCTACGGGTATGGCGGCGTCTTCGATGAACGGGGTGGGCTTGGCGGCGCCTGGCATGGTGGCGTAGATGCCGAGGCCGTCGCGCCGGAAGTCGGCAATCTCCTTCTGCTGCTTCGGATCCGCCGCCAGGTAGGCGTCGTACGCCAGAGCGGCCACGTCCTCATCGGCCTCCATGCGCGCCAGCGCGGCGCGGCACTCGGCTAGGTCGGCGCCGTCGAACTCGACTAGCAGCACGGCTTCGGGGTCGCCTAGCACCCAGCCCATCATGGGCGCCATGCTGGGGTTGTTGCGGCCCAGCACGATCAGGTCGCGGTCGATGATCTCGACGGCAGACGGCCCGTGACGGTTGATGAACTTGACCGCCTCGAACGCCTTGGTGAGAGAATCGAAATGCACCATGCTGATGAGGCGCCGTTGCGGCACCGGGTGCAGCGCCAACTTCAGTTCGAGGATGAGGGCGAGGGTGCCTTCGCTGCCACTAACTACCTTCGCGAGGTTGAACGGCCGCTGCCCGGGCCCTCCCGCACCGGTCAGCTCGTCGAGGTTGTAACCGCCCACGCGGCGCATGACCTTCGGGTAGCGCGCTGCAATCTCGTCTGCGTGCGCCGTTACCATTCCGTGCACGGTGCGGTAGAGGTCGCCTTCGCGCCCAGGCGCCGCCAACTTGGCCTGAAACTCGGGGCCGCTCACGGGGCCAAGCTCCAACTCGGTGCCGTCCATCAGCAGCACGCGCAGCGCGATCACTTGGTCGACGCTCTTGCCGTACTTGATCGAGCGCGTGCCAGCCGAGTTGTTGGCCACCATGCCGCCGACGTTCGCGCGGTCGGTCGTGGCCACGTCAGGCGTGAACTGCAGTCCGTGCGCGGCAAGCGTGGCGTTCAACTGGTCGCGGACGAGCCCTGGTTGCACCCGCACCCACCGTTCGCCGGCGTTCAGTTCGATCAGCTCGGTGAGGTACTTCGACATGTCGATCACTAGGGCGGCAGCCACCGTCTGGCCAGCCAGGCTCGTTCCACCGCCCCGCGCAAGGACGGGGACTTTGAGGTCGTACGCAGCCTTCACGGCCGCTTTCACGTCGGCCTCGTCGCGTGGCACGACCACCCCGACCGGGCCCATGCGGTACGGGCTGGCGTCGGTGGCGTACAGCGCCCTGGCGCGGGCGTCGAAGCGCACCTCGCCCTTCACTGTCGCGCGCAGGCGCCGCTCGAGTTCGGTCGCTACGTCCGCGCTAGCTGGGTTGGTCAGGTGGGGCCTTAGGCCCGTGCGCTGCGTGCTTGAGACTGCCACGCGCTCAGTATATGGCGTGTGGCACGCGCTCCGCCTCGGTTGGCCCGGCCGAGGGCACGGGCGTATCGCCGAACAACCGCATGATCGTTACGGCTAGGCCGTGGTCATCCAGGTGCCGGTAGGCGTGTACGAAGGTGCGCAACTGGTAACGCCGCACCAAGCCGGCCATGAGTGCCGGCGACTCATAAGGGGACAGGCGTGTTCCCGCCGGCAACCTCAGCGGCCGGTCGTTCGCGTCTAACGTGCCAAGCTCCCGAAGTGCGGTCAAGATGCGCCCTGCCTTTGGTTCCAGGAACGGCGATGGCGCTGCGCGCCGCAGCGCAACCAGCCCGCGCCGCACCTCAGCTACCGTCGGGTAGTCGCGCGCCTCGCGCTCGAGCTCGTGAACGGCGGCCGGGCTGAGGGCCAGCACCGTCGGAGCCTGCTGCCGCGCCAGCCCTTCGAGGGTCGCGACCGCATCCGGACCGAGGTCCGCAACTACGCGGCCAGCACCCGAGCGGCGCACGTTGGCTGCCACGACCGGGGCCGTGGCGCCGTTCACTTCGACTTCTGGAGCGAGCGGCAGCGGTCCGGCCGGACGCACGCCAGCGGCGCGGAACTCTAGCGTGCGCTTGTCGCGGAACTCGTTCTCCACCAGTTCGATGGCGGCGTTCACGTTCTCGCCGATCGGCAAGCTGGTGGCGAGGTCGCCCATCCGCCACGCGACACCCTTCACACCGCCGATGCGTAGCTGCAGCGTGTTGCCGCCTTGGCCGACGGCGCGTGCCGCGTCGAGCCTATCCGTGAGCGCGAAGAAGGGCGCAGGGTGGCCCTCGCCGAACGGTTCGAGGTCGAGGATGGCGCGGTAGAGGCCGTCGTTTACCTCGTCGGCGCCGATCACTGCGTCCGTGACGACCGTCGGCACCGGCCGCGGGTGCTGCGCAGCGAAGGCGTGGATGGCGTCGCGGAACCCCGCGAAGTTGGCCATGTCGAGCGCAAAGCCGGCTGCCTGGCGGTGCCCGCCGAAGCGCAGCAAGTGAGGGGCGGCCGCCCGCAGCCCCTCAACCGCCGAGATGCCGGGCGTTGAGCGCACACTGCCCTTACCCGCCGCCGCGATGTAGACGGGCAGGTAGTAACGCTCGAGGAGCTTGCTAGCCACGATGCCCATCACCCCTGGGTGCCAACTTGGGTCCTCGAGCACGATGGCCGGCGCCTCCGGGTCGGCTTTGAGCAGGGCGGACTCATACATGGCGTCCTGGATCTGACGGCGTTCGCCGTTGCGGGCGTCCAGGTACACGGCTAGTTCGGCGGCGCGCCGCTCGGAGCGGGTGGTGAGGAGCTCGAGCCCGACGTCTGCTTCGCCCAAGCGGCCCGCTGCGTTCAGTCGCGGCGCCAGCACGAAGGCCACGCTGCGCGCGTCGATGGGTGCGCTGAGGCGGGCCTGCGTCACGCTGGCGCGCAGGCCCGGCCAGCGTGAGTCAGCCAGGCGCGAGAGGCCCTCGCGGATGAGGGCGCGGTTCTCGCCCAACAACGGAGCTACGTCCGCGATGGTGCCGATGGTCGCGAGGTCGGCGTAGTCGAGCGGAGCCTCGAGGCCGAGTTCCGTGTGCAGCGCCCACAGGAGGTGGAAGGCAACGCCTGCGCCGGTCAGCTCGGGCAGCCCGTGCCTGGCCGCGGAGGATAGCCCCGGGTGAACGACGAGGCAGTCAGGCAAGGCGCTGCCCGGCGTGTGGTGGTCGGTGACGATGACCTCCACCCCAGCAGCCTGCAGCGCCTCGATCTCTGCGAGGTTCGTGACCCCGCAGTCGACCGTGATGAAGAGGTCCGCGCGGGCGCTGTGCTCAGGTACGCGCTGCATGGCCACGCCGTAACCGTCCGTGAGACGGTCGGGGATGAAGGTGGCAACGTCGGCGCCTAGCTCTTGCAGTCCGAGGTAGAGGACGGCGGTGCCGCTAATGCCGTCTGCGTCGTAATCGCCATGCACCAGGATGCGCTTGCCGCCCTTTACTGCTTGGGCTAGGCGCTTGGCGGCCTCCGCCATGGCGGGGTTGGGGCTGAGCGCGAGGGCAGGCGCGAGGTGGTCTGGCGCCTCGTCGCGCAGGCCCCTAGACCAGAGAAGCGCGGCCAGGGCGGGCGGGACTTGCAGCGCTCGGCTCAACGCCGCGACGGCGCTCGGCGGCGCCGGTGGCCGCACAGACCACTGCGCCTCTGGTACTCCGGTGGGCATCAACCGGCTTCGTCGTCAGTTGCGTCGGCGCCCTGGTACGGGCTACCGCGGTCCGGTATGACGGGCATGTCTGGTTCTGGCGTCGCGTACGTGCTGCGCGGGCCAGAGTGTTGGGTTGGGCTCGGTGGCCGCACCTGCATGGGCGGCTGGTTCGTGCCCTCCAGCTCCGCCACGCGGGCGCGGAGTTTCGTCAGTTCGCGGCGACGGCGCCAGGCGCGCAGGCTAGCCGGGATGAAGCCGACCGCCCAAGCGAGCACGAGGGTAACGGCCAACACGTACGCCACCGGTATCGGCGGCAAGAAGAAACTGAGGAGTGGGAGCTCGACCTGCACCCGGTTGGCACTGTGGAAGAGCCACAGGTAGGCGATCAACGCCAGGAGCAGGATGACCCGAACGATTCGGACGCTCTTCATGGGCACCTCCAGACCAGATTCTACAGGAGGTGCTCGGTCCGATAGCCTCTTGGAGCGCTACGGTCCCTTGGCGGGTAGTCAGTTCCGTAACTCCGGCGCCAGTCGCCCGCCGTCATTGCACTTACAATCGGCTGCTGTGAGCACTTCGACGCTGCCCTCACCCGCCGCCCAAACAGTCACGCCAGTCAAGGTGCTGGCCGCCATGTCTGGTGGTGTCGACTCGTCCGTTGCTACCGCCATCCTCACGGAGCAGGGTTACGAGGTCGTTGGGAGCATGCTGCGCTTCTGGCCGGACGACAAGCCGAAGGGCGCCTTCGACTTGTGCTGCAGCCCGGACGCCGCTTACGACGCTAGGCGCGTGGCAGATAACCTGGACGTACCGTTCTACCTACTCGATTTCCGCGAGACGTTCCAAGAGATCGTCATCGACCCGTTCGTGCCGACCTACCAAGCTGGCAGCACTCCGAACCCGTGCGTGTGGTGCAACCGCCACATCAAGTTCGGGGCGTTCGTGCAGCGGGCGCAGGCGCTCGGCTGCGAGTACATGGCTTCGGGTCACTTCGTGCGCCGCATCGACGGTGAGCACGGGCCAGAACTGCACCGCGGCATCGACGACGACAAGGACCAGACCTACTTCCTGTGGGCCCTGCCGCGCAGCATCTTGCGCTACCTGCTCTTCCCACTTGGCGACCTCACCAAAGCGCAAGTACGCGCCATGGCGGCCGAGCGCCACCTCCGCACGGCAGAGAAGAAGAGCTCGTCTGGCCTGTGCTTCGTGCCGACCACCGTCAAGGCGTACCTCGAGGAGGTCACGAGCGCGGTGCCCGGTAAGGTCGTTGACGCATCGGACGGTTACCGCGAAGTCGGCGATCACAGGGGTGTGGCGTACTACACCATCGGTCAGAAGCGCGGGCTCGG
>JBIQMD010000108.1:0-6003 GCA_044463725.1 Truepera radiovictrix | reverse complement strand
TGTTCGGGTCGTTCTCTGCCGCCTCGACGTAGATGGCGTAGGACGGGCACGCGGCGGCGCACAGCGAGCAGCCGATGCACTTCTCGAGGTCGGTGTCCGGGTGGCGCAGGAGGTGGTGGCGCCCGCGGAAGCGCGGGAGCATGGCTACCTTGTCGCGCGGGTACTGCACGGTGACGGGCCGCTTGAACAAGTAGCCGAGGGTGAGCCCCATCCCTTTGGCGATGTCGATGACGCTCATTAGCATGTACCTCCGTGGCGCGGTGCGCTACCCGCGCGCCCTGTCAGGTTGAGCGCTAGGCCCTCAGATGACATAGGCGATCACCGCCCCGGTCACGAGCGCAGCCAGGAGCGCGAACTCGAATACGTAGAGCCAACCGAAGCGCATGAGCTGGTCGTACCGCAACCGTGGCAGGGTCGCCTTCAACCAGATGAAGAGGAACATGAAGATGGCCATCTTCAGGACCAGCCAGATGATCGGCCACTCCGAGATGCCAGGGACCCAGGCGTCCAGGAACGCCGGCCCGCGGTAACCGCCGAGGAAGAGGGTGCTGATGAAGGCGGAAGCCGTCATCATGTTCACGTACTCCGCCATCTGGTAGAGCGCCCACTTGATGGAGGAGAACTCGGTGAGGTAACCGGCCACGAGTTCCTGCTCGGCCTCTGGGAGGTCGAAGGGGGTGCGGTTCACTTCGGCCGTGCCGCTGATAACGAAGGTGATGAAGGCGAGTAGCAGCCCCGGCCACAACCACGGGCTGACTGACCAGATGCCGACCTCGACGATCTCGCGCAGGTTGAGGGTGCCGGCCACCATGATGACGGCCAACACGCTCAAACCAAGACCAAGCTCGTAGCTGATGATCTGCGCGCTCGAGCGCAAGCTGCCTAGCAGCGAGTACTTGCTGTTGGACGCCCACCCGCCGAGGAAGATGCCGTACACCCCGAGTGAGGTGGCGGCGAAGATGTACAGGATGCCGATGTCGAGGTCCATGACCCACGGGTTGAGGCCGAAGAGGCTGCCCGCGGGGCCACCTGGTATGGCACCGAACGCCGACAGGGCGAAGACGATGCTGATGGCCGGTGCCAGCACGAGTACGAACTTGTCGGCCGCCGTTACGACCAGGTCCTCTTTGAAGATGGTCTTGATGGCGTCCGCGATGGGCTGCAACCAACCGCCTGGGCCCGTGAGGTTCGGGCCGTAACGGTGCTGGAAGCGCCCCAGCAGCTTGCGTTCGATGACCGTCATGTACGCGAAGGCGCCGAGCAGGACCACGCACAGCACGAGGGCCTTCAAGAAGGTCACCCAGAGCGGGTCGTTGATCACGAGGCGACCTCCAGCCTGACCTGTTCGACTACGACGCTGGCGAGGTCGGCCTGGGCGAGGCCGACGGGTTGGTGAGGCAAGCAGGGGACGGTCATCAGGCCGGGCGGCACTACGTCAGTGACGCTCACTACGGCCTTGCGCCAGGTGGCGCCGATCCTGATGCGTACCTCTGCGCCCTGCATGAGCGAGTGCTTGGCCGCGTCTTCCGGGTGGACGCGCAGGCGCGCACCGCCGACTGCGGCCGCCAGGTGAGGGTTGAGGTGGAGGTACTCTGCGCGCGCCATGCTCGGCACGATCAGGACGTTGCCGGCGGCCTGGGTTGGGTTCGCTTCACGCGCTACGAACTTGGCGGTGCCGCGGCCCTTGAAGCGCGGCAGTGTGCCTGCGTCCGGCAGGTCAGCTAGCTCCAGTTCGAAGCGCTTCTTGAGGGCGCGTCTGGCGGAGCGCACGCTGCGGCCATCGAGGCGTTTGCCGATGGCGTCCCCGATGGCGCGCACGACGCCAGTAAGGTCAGCGCTGCTGCCAGCGTCAACGGGGGCCGCTCTGACTGGGAGGAAGCGGCCTTCGAGGTTGACGACGGTGCCGTCGCGCTCGTAAACGCTCGCAGCGGGGAGCACGACGTCGGCCAGTAGCGCCGTCTCCGTGAGGAAGATGTCGTGCACGACGAGGAGCTCTTTGCCGCGCAGGCGTTCCTTCAGTTCGTCGTCCTGGGCGGGGTCGAGGTTGGAGATGATGAGCGCCTTGGCGCCGTCAAGCATGCCCGCGTAGCCGTAGCGCTCGTGGCTTGGCAGCACGCCGAGTAGTTCTAGGCCGTAGCTGTTCGCCATCGGCCCGACGGCCATCTCTTTGATGCCGACGGCCTTGGCGAAGGCGCGGGCGGCGTCGGCAGCTTCGCGGGTAGCTAGCACGAACCCGCCAAGCACGAGGACGCCGTTCTTGGAGGCCGCAAGTTGCGCGACCGTGGCGCGTGCCGCTGCGCTCGTCAATCCGACGGCCGCTTCCTCGCTGGCGCTGAGGCTGGCGTTGGCGTCACTCGCGAGTTTGGTGAGGCCCTTGAAGAAGGCGGCCTCCCCGGCGACCGGGTAGGTGGCCGTAACGCCGGCATGGCGCATGAGGTCAACGCGATAAGGCGCCGCGACGGTGAGAAGTTCACGCTTGCGTGGCATGCGCTCTTTGAGGCGCAGGTCAGCGATGGGCACCCCGTGGGCCATGAGTGTCGGTGGCGTTACGCCCTTGAGGGCGTCCTTGATCCGCAGATCGAGGATGCCCGCTTCCTCCGTCACGTCGCCGACGACCAAGATGGCGTCTGCGGTGGCGAGGTCGGTAAGCGTTGCGCTGTCGCGCTGGCCGATGACGCTAGCGGCAGGGCGCGGGAAGTGGTCGAGCTGACCGGTGCCGAGCTCCTCTGCGAGGGCCATGGCAGCCACGCCCTCCTCGAGGGTGGCGTCTGCGCGGATGACGACACCGACGTCCTTGCCGCTCAGGCCCTTGAGGCGCTCGGCGATGAAGCCCGCCGCCTCGTCCCAGGTTGCTGGCTGCAGTTCACCCTGGCGCCGCACCAGCGGCATGGTCAGGCGATCTTCCGACGCGCTGTACTCGTGCCCGAAGCGCACGCCGTCGTCGATCCAGGTCTTGTTGACGTCCGGGTTGAGGCCAGCCTTGATCCGCTCGATGCGCCCAGTGCGGGCGTCGACGATGATGGCGGCGCCGGTGGCGTCGTCCATGCTCGTCGTCCGTGTGTGGTCGTACTCCCAGTTGCGTCCCCTGAAGCGGCTGGAGGCGTCAAGGAGCGCGCCGACCGGGCAGATGTCCGCGATGTTGCCGGAGAAGTTGTTCGGCAGGCCGGCGTCCGCCGTGCCGATGTAGGTGTGAGGGCCACGCTCGATGAAGTCGAGGACCTCGTCGCCTGGCACTTCCTCGAAGAAGCGCACGCAGCGCTTGCAGTGGATGCAGCGCTCGCGGTCGAGGGTGATGAGTTCGGACAGCGGGTGGTGCTTCTCGGAGTGGCGCTTGTCGAACTCGAAGCGCGAGAGGCCGTTGCCGTACTCGTAAGAGCGGTCCTGCAGCTCGCAAGCGCCGCCCTTGTCGCACACGGGGCAGTCGAGCGGGTGGTTGATGAGCGTGAACTCGACCATGCCGTTCTGAGCGCTCTTGACCTGCTCAGACTCGGTGTCGATGACCATGCCCTCCATGACCTGCGTCGTGCAGGTGGCCATGAGGTTAGGGAACCAGAAGATCTTGGGTTCACCAGTCACCTCGTCGAGGATCCAGCTGCCGTCGCGGTCCTTGCGCGGCGCGCCTACCTTGGCGAGGCACATGCGGCAGGCGCCGATGGGCGACATGTACTCCTGGCTGCAGAAGTACGGGACGTCGCCGCCGGCAGCGAACACAGCGTCAATGGCGCTAGTGCCGGGGGCGAAGTCGAGCTCGACGTCGTTGATGCGTACCTTCATGCTTGCCACCAGTCGTTCTTGGCGTACTTGGGCTTGCCGTTGGCTGCCAGGTACTCGTACTCGTCGCGGAACCACTTCAGGCTGGCCTGCACGGGCATGATGCATGCGTCAGCGAGCGGGCAGAACGCGGTGCCCTTGATGTTGCCTGCCACGTTCTCGAGGAGGTCGACGTCCGCTGGTGTGCCTAGCCCCGCGAGGAGCTTCTGGTACATGCGCGGCAGCCAGTGACCGACACCCTCGCGGCAAGGCGTGCACTTGCCGCACGACTCGTGGCTGTAGAAGCGCACGAGGTTGTAAAGCGCGTCGACGATGCACTTGTCGCGCGGGATGACGATCACGCCACCCGTGCCGAGCATGGAACCGTTCTTTGCCAGCGTGCCGTAGTCCATGGCCATGTCGAGGAAGCGGTCTTCCCACGGGAACATCGGGGTTGACGACCCGCCGGGGATGAACGCCTTCGGCTCCATGGTCGGGCCGCCAGCGAAGTCGTAGATGAGCTCGCGGAAGGTGGCCCCCATCGGCATCTCGTAAACGCCGGTGCGCTTGACGGGGCCGGAGATCTGGTAGAGCTTCGTGCCCTTGCTGTCCTCCGTGCCCATGGAAGCGAACCAGGCGGCGCCCTTGTTGATGATGTGCACCACGCTCGTGAGGCTCGTGACGTTGTTGATGGTCGTCGGGCGCCCGTACATGCCCGCCGCCGCAGGGAACGGCGGCTTGAGGCGCGGAGTTGCGCGCAGGCCCTCGAGCGAGTTCATGAGCGCCGTCTCCTCACCGCAGATGTACGCGCCAGCGCCGCGGTGAACGGTGATGTCGAAGGAGAAGTCGGTGCCGAGGATGTTCTTGCCAAGCAGCCCGGCCGCGCGCGCCTCCTGGATGGCCTTGACGGTGCGCTCGATGCCCAGGTAGTACTCGCCGCGCACGTAGATGAAGCCGAAGTTCATGCGCATGGCGTACGCGGCGATGATCATGCCCTCGATCAGTTGGTGAGGGTCGTCCTCGAGGATGTAGCGGTCCTTGAACGAGCCGGGCTCCGACTCGTCTGCGTTGCAGACCAAGTAACGCGGTTCGTCTCCAGCTGGCGGCGCAACGAACGACCACTTGACGCCGGTCGGGAAGCCAGCGCCTCCGCGGCCCCTCAGCCCGGACGCCTTGACCTCGTCGATGACTTGCGGGACGGTCATCTCGGTGAGGGCCCTACGGGCGGCAGTGTAGCCGCCGTGGCCGCGGTAGAAGTCGAGCTCGTGCGCGCCCTCGACCCCCACGTAGCGGTACATCGTCACCTCGTAGCGTGGGTCGTGACGGCTGATGATCGGCGCCGGCTTGTCGGCACTGACGGACTGGTCGCTCACCTCACCCCTCCCCTCGTTGGACGCCCTTGGCGGCTTGGTTGTCTAGTGCCGCTGGTTTCTGAGCACCCTCGGTATCGCCGCCGCGTTCGCGCCAGGCGGGCGGCTGTTCACCTTGGCGCAATGAGCTGATCAGGTGCTGGCAGCGTCCGCGCCCTACGCGCTCGTAGTACGTGTCGTTCACCTGCAGCACGGGTGCAGTGCCGCATGAGCCTACGCACTCGACCTTCTGCAAGCTGAACTGCCCGTCGGCGCTCGTCTCGCCGTTGACGATCCCGAGTTCCTCGACCAGGAACTCGTACATCTCGTTAGCGCCAGCTAGGGCGCAGGAGAGCGTCGAGCACACTTGAATGTGGAACTTGCCGATGGGTTGCTCGTGGTAGGTGGAGTAGAAGGACAGCACGCCCTTCACTTCAGTTGCGGTGGTGCCGACGATCTCGGCTATCTCATGGATGCGGGCGTCGCTGATGTAGCGCTCTGCGCGCTGCACTTCCCAGAGCAACGGCATCACTGCGCTGCGCTTGCCCTCTTCCGGGTAACGCGCCAGGATCTCGGCGACCTTCTCTGGTTGGCCTGCGAAGAACGGAGTGACTGTGGTTAGTTCGATCATCTGCTCACTTACTTGTCTACGTCGCCAAGGACGGGGTCGAAACTCGCGATGTTGATGACCATGTCGGCGAAGAGCCCACCTAAGCTAGATGGCTCGAGGGACTGCAGGTTCGCGAGGCTTGGCGCCTTGACTTTCACGCGGTAAGGCATCGAGCCGCCGTCGCTTATCACGTAGTAGCCGAGCTCGCCGCGGGCGCTCTCGGTCGGCACGTACACCTCGCCGCGCGGCGGGTGGAAGCCTTCCGTGACGAGCTTGAAGTGGAAGATCACGGCC
>JBIQMD010000107.1:0-6014 GCA_044463725.1 Truepera radiovictrix | reverse complement strand
GACGACCGGCGCCTGCTCTGCCCCGCGCTTGACGGTGAGCTTGTAGTCGCCAGTGTCGTACGTGAACTCACGCACGTCAGTGACGGCCAATGCCTCAAGCAGGCGACGGATCTCTTTGACTTCCATCAGGCCCTACCAAGGTAATCGCCAGTGCGCGTGTCGACGCGCACCACCTCGCCCTGTTCGATGAACAGCGGCACGTTGACGGTGGCGCCAGACTCGAGTTTGGCTGGCTTGGTGCCGCCAGAGACGGTGTCGCCTCTCACGCCTGGATCCGTTTGCACGATCTCCAGCTCGACTACGTTAGGGAGCGTGACCTTGAGGGCCTTGTTCGCGTAGTAGTCGACTGTGACCTCGGTGTTCTCCTTGAGGAAACGCGCGCCGTCACCGATCTGAGTGCGGGTGAGCACGGGCTGTTCGTAGGTCTCGAGGTCCATGAAGGTGTAATCGTCGCCGCTGGCATACAAGAAGTTCATCTGCCTGTACTCGATGAAGATATCCTGCAGCTTCTCGGTTGCGTTGAAGGAGCGCTCAACGATAGAGCCGGTCTCCAGGTTGCGGAACTTGGCGACCATCTTGGCGCCGCCGCGCCCGATCTTCTGATGCTGGTAATCGATGCACTCCCACAGGCCGCCGTCCATCTCGACCTTGGTGCCGTTCCGCAGGTCAGTCACGCTGATCATCTATGCTCCTTCGACTCGCCACACTGCGGTCACGGCACTAAGCCTCAAGACCTCCCGACCGCGCGGTAGCAGGGTTCAAGACGGCCCACTCTACCACTTGACCTCGACCCGGCCGGGCGCTTGCGTTGCGGCGCGTCGGGCTACGAGCGCAGCTACGCTGAGGTCCGTAAGTCGATGCGCGTTGGCAGTAGCCCCGCCTGCTTGATCAGCTCCTGGTAACGCGCCGGGCTCAACTCCGCCTTGGCGCCCTCCATCGCAACGAACGCCGCCTCCAGCAGGTTCGTGCCAACGCTCCGCCCCTGGAAGCGTGGGGTGGTCGTGATGAGGGCCGCGGCGCCGCGCTGACGTAAGAACTCGACGTCGTCAGGGGTGGTGGTATTCGTGAGGACGACCTTGCCTGCCAACGACTCTGGGGCGTAGCGCTTGATGAAGTGCCAATCGCCAGCCATGACCTCGGCCCAGTCGTAATACCTAGCGAACTTGCGGCCGTCTGGGACTTTCTCTTGCGCGCTGCCCGTTGGGTAGAGCCACTTGAAAGGCACGCGCACCACGACTGGGGCGAGAACGTTGGCTAAACGCACGAGGCCAGGCAGCGTCCTGACGGGCACAGGCAGGCCGAGCGCGAAGACAACGTCGCCGTAGAACACGTCGGCTCCTTGGCTTGCCAGCTCCTCCGCCATGCCGAAGCGATCGACGGCAGACACCATGAGGACCTTGCGCCCGCGCCAGCCGACGCTGTCGGCTAGCGACGCGATGCTCAAGCGCTCGAGGGTGTTCTTCAACCCTGCGCCGCAGACCACGGGCGTCGTCTTAGCTGCCCTCGCTAGCCGCAGGGCGTCCCTGACGTAATAGCGGCGCTCATCGACCGCGAAGTAGAGGTCGATGCCGCCGAGGCCGATGGCGTCGACCTTGCCATCTAGCTCGCGGATCATCGCCTCGGCGGCACGTAGGTCGCCGTTCGTCCCTATGCGGCGCAGATGAACCTGGCGGCCGAGGACTTCGACCACTTGATCGGTATCCCGCTTGACTGAACCCAATGACACGCTTACGACCTGCAGCGCGCGCTCGCTCATTCGGTCACGTCAGGCTCTTGCTGTACCACTCGAGCAGGGGCCGGGCGTCGATCGCGAAGCGGTAACCGAGGCTCTCCCAGAAGCGCCGTGCCCGCGGGTTCTCGCCGTAGATGCTGGCAAGCAGGCGGCTGCTGCGGCCACCAAGGCGCTCCTCGAGGTTCCTCACGCACGCACTGCCGACGCCGTGGCTCTGCAGGCCGGAGCGCACGAGCAGCAGGTTTACGGTCGCGTCGCCCGCCTGCGGGTAATCGAGCTTGTAATCGAGGTAGCCGACGACGGCCGCCCCCGACACGGGATCGATCCCGCACCCAGGCCCGGCTTCCGTTGGCTCCAGGAGAACCAGCTCCACGTAACGCCGCGGGTCCTCGATGGCGGTAGATAGGTCAGTGCTCACTTCGGATAGGGTCGGAACGGGGATTGAGATGATGTCGAAATAGCCTGGTGTGGCCACGTAGAGCTCGTGAACGAGCGGAGCGTCGGCCAAGGTGGCGGACCGCGTCCGCACCTCAGAAAGTGTTGGGATCAAACTAGTCACCCCTCCAGGCGCACCATGCGCCGTGGGACTGGAACGTGGCGTGAAGCTACCGCCATGAAAGGCACGAGACGATTCTACCAATCGGGCACTGCTCGCGGCGGTGTCGGGTGGCTCACACCTGGAAGGCGCGGCGCGGCCTCGAAGGTTGTAAGGACTGCTCGACTTCTATACGCTTGGCTCGGCAGTACTACCGGCGCTCTTGCCGCGGCAGGTGCTAGGATGCGCGCACCCGAGCGCCCGTCCATGGAGGGACCTTTGTCAGACGTATCGCGTAATGAGAGGGATGGTGCCCCGCAGGCCAAAGCGCAGGATGCTTTCGCCAAGGCGTTCCAGTTCCGCAGGGCGGACGAGGCCGTAGCGGCTGGCATGCACCCGTACTTCAAGCCCATAGCTTCACAGCACGGCGGCAGCGTCCGCGTTGCTGGCCGCGACATGGTCATCACCGGCTCGAACGATTACCTCGGGCTTACGCAGGACCCGCGCCTCAAGGAGGCAGCGCGCCGCGCACTCGATGACTTCGGCACCAGCTGCACGGGCTCACGGTTCCTTACTGGCACGCTCACGCTTCACGAGCAGCTCGAGCATCGCCTAGCCAACTTCTTCCAGAAGGACGATTCGCTGACCTTCAGCGCCGGTTACCTCGGCTGCCTTTCGGTGGTTGCCGCGCTCGCGGGGCGCCACGACATCTTGTATTACGACCGCGAGAACCACGCCTCGCTCTACGACGCTGCGCGCCTCTCATACGCCACCCTGCGCAAGTTCGAGCACAACGACCTCGAGGACCTTGAGCGCCTGCTCGAGGCCGACGTCGACAAGCCGGGCGGCCGCATCATCGTCACGGACGGCGTGTTCTCCATGAGCGGCCACATCGCCGACCTGCCGGGCATCGTGAAGTTGAAGCGGCGCTACGGCGCGCGCCTGATCGTCGATGACGCCCATGCCAGCGGCGTGCTCGGCGCCCATGGGCGCGGTACGGGCGAACACTTCGGGCTAGAGAACGAAGTCGACGTGCTCGTCGGCACCTTCTCAAAGTCGTTCGCGAGCGTCGGCGGTTTCATGGCTGGCGATCATGCGGTCGTCAACTACGTCAAGCACCACGCTAGGCCGTTCATCTTCACCGCCGCCCTGCCAGCCATGCAGATGGCGGCAGCACTAGAGGCGCTCCACATCATCGAAACTGAACCCGAGCACCGCGAGCACCTCTGGCGTAACGTCGAGCGCTTGCGTACCGGCATGAACGCGCTAGGCTTCGACACCCTAGGGTCGCAGACGCCGATCGTGCCCGTCCTCATCGGTCCGGATGAGCTAGCCATGGCGTTCTGGAAAGCACTTTGGGAGTTGGGCGTGTTCACGACGCCGGCCCTCCCACCAGGCGTGCAGCCCGGTAGGTCCATCATCCGCACTAGCGTCAACGCCAACCACACTGACGAACAGCTTGACCAGTTGCTACACGCTTTCGCCGACGTCGGGCGGCGCTTCGGCGTAATCTAGCCGCAGATGGTGAGCGTAGAGCGCGTATCCGGCGGCAAGGCACACAAAGAATTCGTCCTTTACCCGTACCGCAAGTACGCTGGCGACCCAAATTGGGTGGCGCCGCTGCGCGTTTCGCAGTTCGAGCTACTTGACCCCAAGAAGAACCCGTTCTTCGAGCACGCGCGCGCCACTTACTACCTCGCGCGGCGTGCTGGCCGCGTGGTCGGGCGCATCGCCTGCATCGACGACGACCTGCACAACGCCACGCACGAGGAAGATAACGTCGCGTTCTTCGGGTTCTTCGAGGCGGAGGACGACGAGGCGGCAAAGGCGCTCTTCGCCGCCGTCGAGGCCGAAGCCCGCGGTCTCGGGCGTAAGGCCGTCAGGGGTCCGGCCAACCCGACCATGAACGACGGCGCCGGCTTTCAGGTCGACGCGTTCGATGAGAAACCGTACGTGATGATGCCGCAGAACCCGCGCGGCTACCTCGAACTCGCTACGGGCGCTGGCTACACGAAGGTCAAGGACCTCTACACCTTCCACTTCGAGAACAAGGGAGTACTGCCGGAGCGCGTCGCGCGCCTAGTCAAGCGCTCGCGCGAGCGCTACCAACCCGTCATCCGCAAGGCCGACCTCAAGAACTTCCACGCCGAAGTGATGCTGTTGCAGCAGATCCACCACGCGGCCTGGGAGAAGAACTGGGGCAACGTCCCTTTCACCGACGCCGAGATAGCCCACATGGCCGACGAACTCAAGATGATCGTCAACCCCGAGCTGGCGCTTTTCCTCGAGTACAAGGGCGAGCCAGTCGCCGTGTCGATCGCCGTGCCTGACCTGAACCAGGTCCTCGCGCACTTCGACGGCCGCCTGCTCACCGGCATCGTGCCGCTACTGCGCCGCAAGCAGATCATGAACCGCGCGCGGCTCGTCATCTTGGGCGTACTGCCTGAGCACCGTAACCGGGGCTTCGACCTCATCCTCATCGAAGAGTCAGTCAAACGCGCGTACCAGATCGGCATCAAAGAAGGCGAATGCGGCTGGACGCTCGAGGATAATCACGCCATCAACCGCGCGATCGAGGCGTCGGGCGGTGTGCACAACAAGACCTACCGCATGGTGCAGAAGGAGCTATGAAGGCTTGGGCCGCACTTAGGCTCGTCGCGGCCGACCTTGAAGCGCTCTTCCCCCGGGGAGAGCGAGCGAAGTACGCGTTCTTCCTCCTCGGCTCGTTAGTGCTTCAGGGCGCTTTCTGGTACTTGGCAACGCCGGGCCCCACGCTCCTGCGCGCGGCTCCACAGGAGCCACTTGCGGCTTTCTCGAGCGTCGCGTGGTCGACGATCCTCCTCCTGCTCCTACCTGCCATCTTCTACCGAGTACTGATCGGGCCACTCGAGGGTGCTGGCTTCCGCATCGGCGACTGGCGTTTCGGCCTGGCCGCCGCCATTCCGCTAGCACTGCTGGCGGCCGTACTCATGTACTTTGCGAGCAGCGACCCGACGCTCGCCGCCACCTACCCGTGGGCTGGCGCCTGGGTCGGCACGAGCGTGGCGCACCTCGCGCAGTGGTTGGTGATCTACGGCCTCTACTACTTGGCGTTCGAGGGGTTCTACCGGGGCTTCGTACTGTCGGTAGCAACGCGGGCAGCCACCCCGGCCGTCGCGCTGTGGCTGAGCGTCGTCATGGCAACGCTCGTGCACCTCGGCAAGCCGCTCGCGGAAGTAATGGCCGCCGCACCAGCCTCCATCCTGTTCGCGGTCCTGGCCGTCCGCAGCCGCTCAATCCTCTACTCGCTACTGCTGCACCTAGCCATCGGTTTCGCGCTCGACTTGGCCGTGTTGGCGCGCTCAGGTCACCTGCTCAACTGAGCCTCGGACTGCTACCGTCATGGAGATGACCGCTACCTGCCACCCTGCCCTCGGCGTGACGCCATGAAGGTGCTCGTCACCGGGGCCCACGGCTTTCTTGGCAGCCACATCAGCGAGCAGCTCATCGCGCGCGGCCACAGCGTTAGGGCCTTAGTTACGCCGTGGGGTTCAGACGCTAACCTCGCCAACCTACTCGGCGATGACCGCCTCGAGATCGTCCGCGCCGATCTGACGGACGACGAGGGGGTTCACGGACTGTGCGACGAGGTCGACGCCGTCGTGCACGCCGCAGCTAGGGTCGCCGATTGGGGACCGTGGGACGCCTTCTACCGCACGAACGTCGTCGCAACGCGGGCGCTGCTCCACGAGGCCGCTCACGCTGGCT
>JBIQMD010000106.1:0-6107 GCA_044463725.1 Truepera radiovictrix | reverse complement strand
AACCGAGTACCCCACTCGCTAGGCCGCCGACGGCCCCCCACAGCCAACCGCTGAGCCCGACGACCACGAGCCCAACCAGGGGCGCGTAGTTACCTGCCAGCTCGCTCACATGCGAGTAGCCAAGCAGATAGGCGGTCCAGACGATCAGCGGCGCCAAGCGGCGCATCCAGGCGGTCATGTTGAGTCCTAGCTTAATGGCCGAAAGTGACGGGCTTCTGACGCCGCCATGTGAACAGTTTCACGAGGGAGCATCTACGCTTGCCTCACGCGGTCTTGATGACTCACAGCGCGCTACCGGTTAGCATGTAGCCCATCTCGAGCGTGGGGCTAATGCAGTGACGGGGGCTGCTAGCGGTCTAGGGCACCTGACGGCGCCCTGACCGGCACCACTCAGACTGAGCGCGGGCCAGACAGGCCCGGCATCATTGGAGGCAGTGCATGAAGATCCGGATAGTTCCTCGCGTGCTGGTAGCTGCTGCGGCCGCGCTCGCCATCAGCGCGACGGCCTCGGCGCAGACCCTAACCATGGCCATGAGCGCCCAGCCAGACACCCTCGATCCACAGGTAACGTCCGCCACTGCCGCATTCCAAGTCGGGAAGTCCATCTACGACGGCCTCGTCGAAGTCGACAAGAGCGGCAGGATCGTCCCGGCCCTCGCCAAGTCCTACACCATCAGCGCAGACGGCCTCGCGTACACCTTCGAACTGAACGACGCCACGTTCCATGACGGCACGGCGTTCGACTCTGCTGACGTAGTCGCCACCCTCGCGCGCATCTCGGCAGAGGCAACCGCCTCACCGAAGGCCAGCGAGTTCACCAACATCACCTCGGTCGTACCGGATGGCGACCACGCCGTCACCGTCAACCTCGCCAAGCCTACCCCGGCGCTGCTCGCCTCCCTCGCCTCCGGCTGGGGCGCGATGCTCCCAAGCGAGAAGCTCGCAGAGGGCCACGACTTCGGCAACGAGCCGGTCGGCACCGGCCCCTTCAAGTTGGCCTCTTGGGTACGTGACAACGCCATCAGCCTCAGCCGCAATGCCGACTACTACCAGGGCGCGCCAGCGCTCGAGCAGGTAGTCATCCGCTTCGTCAACGACTCGGCCGTCCAGTACCAGGGCCTGTCAACGGGTGAGTTCGACATCATCGACACCGTCCCGCAAGCGCAGCAGGCCGCAGTGGAATCCGACTCGGCGCTCACGCTCGTACGCGAACCCTCTGGCCTCGTGCTGGTGGCTGGCATCAACGCCCGCCTCCCGTACCTGGACGACGCCCGCGTGCGTCGCGCCCTCAACATGGCCGTAGACACCGAGATCGTCCTCGAGGTCGCGTACGGCGGCGGCACCCAAGTCGGCACCTTCATGGAAGCCGGCAGCCCGTGGTACCCGGAGTCCGTCAAGCCGTTCGAGTTCGACCCTGAGAAGGCCAAGGCCCTCCTGAAGGAAGCAGGCGTTCCGTCCGACTTCACGATCAAGCTCGTTCTCCCGCAGCCGTACCCCCAGCACATCCAGGCCGGCCAGATCGTGCAGGACTTCCTGCGTGACGTTGGCGTCAAGGCGGAAATCTCCATCGTCGAGTGGGGCGTCTGGCTCTCCGAGGTCTACGGCGGTCCGCACGACTTCGGCATGACCGTAGTTGGACACACCGGCAAGCTCGACCCCTCTGGGCGTCTAACCGGCATCGGCACCGACCGCTACTACACCGGTGTCATCGACGATGAAGTCGCCAACTGGATCGCCACCGCCAACGTCACCTCGGACCCAGCGATGCGCCACTCGCTCTACTCGCAGGCCCTCATCCGCATCCACGACGACGCGCCGTTCATCTTCTTCGGCACGCCAGACCGGGTCTACGGCAAGAAGGCAAGCGTGGTCGGCTTCTGGATGACGCCGCTCCTCGACTCGTTCGACTTCCGGACCGCGCACTTCGAGTGACCCTGGGTGGCGGTAACCGCCGCCGCACCTAGACCAGCTACCGACACGGGTGGGGCTAGCCGCTAGGCGCCCCACCCGTAGCGCGTACCACCGCCCCCACCGCCCGACGCCGGCGAGGGCTGACCGAACGGGAAGTCGTGTCAAGGTATCTACTGATTCAAACCGTATCTTTCGTGATCACGCTATGGGCGGTGCTCACGCTCGTATTCCTCGCCATGCGCGCCCTACCTGGCGACGCTGCCACCATCATGGGCGGCCTAGACGCTAGCGCCTCGCAGGTCAGTGCCATGCGTGCGCAGCTCGGGCTCGACCGGTCCCTGCCCGCACAGTACGTCACCTACCTGACCGACGTCGTGCAGGGCGACCTCGGCGCTTCCCTACGCGAACGCCGCCCCGTGGTGCGCGTGCTCGTCGACCGCATGCCCGTCACCCTGACGGTCGCTAGCATGGCTTTCGTCATCTCACTCGTACTAGGTTTGGGGCTGGGCCTGCTAGCTGGACTGCGGCCGGGCGGATCGTTCGACCGCGTTACCCTGCTGTTCACTACCGTGGCGCTTGCCCTGCCCGAGTTCTGGTTCGGGTTCCTGCTCATACTGCTGTTCGCCGTCCAGCTAGGTTGGTTCCCCGTGCTCGGCCTGCCGCCGCAGGGGCTGACGCTTGCCGCCAGTTGGCACCTGCTGCTACCGGCGGTCACCCTAGCCATTCCGCGGGCAGCGCAAGTAGCGCGGCTGGCGCGGGCCAGGGTGCTAGAAGAGCGCAGCTCCGATTACGTGCGCACCGCGCGCAGCAAGGGCTTGCGGCCTTGGGCGGTGGCGAAGCACATCGCCAGCAACTCCCTGCCAGGCACCATCCCGCTGCTCGCGCTGGAGCTTGGTGGCCTGTTGACGGGCACCATCGTCGTCGAGCAGGTGTTCGGCCTTCCTGGCCTGGGCGCCACGATCCTCGGCGCCATCGGGGCGCGCGACTACCCCGTCGTTCAGGGCGTAACGATCCTCGCAGTGACCGTCTACGTGCTCGTCAACTGGCTTGCAGACATCATGCAGGTCGTTGCCGACCCGCGCTTGAGGGTCTCGTGAAACGCGCCCGCTTCGGCACTGTCCTATTCGTCATCATCGCCCTCGCGGCCATCTTCGCACCGCAACTTAGCGGCTACGACCCAATCAAGCCCGACTACCGCGCCAGGTACGCCCCACCAAGTACGACTCACCCACTCGGCACGGACGGCCTAGGCCGCGACGTCCTAGCTCGTTCACTAGCTGGTGGCCGCGTGTCGCTGGTCGTCGCGCTGTCCGCCACCCTGCTGACGCTCATGCTAGGCGGCGTGCTCGGCGTAGTGGCAGCTGGCCTCGGCGGCGTTACGGACACTGTCCTCTCGCGCGTGTTCGACGCCCTGCTGGCGTTCCCCGGCTTCCTGCTCATCCTGCTAGTCGTGGCGAGCCTTGGCGGCGGAACGTTGCAAACCATCATGGCCATGGGGGTGGCCGGCTCACCCGTGTTCTTCCGGCTGGCGCGGTCGTTCACGCGTAACGAGATGAAAGCCGAGTACGTCACGGCCGCGGGCGCCCTCGGCGCCACGCGCGGTCGCCAGCTCCTGCGCCACGCCGTACCCAACTTCCTCGGGAGCATGGTCGTGCAGGTCGCAAGCACCGCCGCCGCCTTCCTGTTGGTCGAGGCGTCGTTATCGTTCCTCGGCCTTGGCGTGCCACTGCCAACGCCGAGCTGGGGCAACGTGCTGCAGGACGCGCGCTCGTTCCTCACGACGCAACCGTGGGCTGCGGTGGGCCCGGGAGTCTTCCTCGCTAGCGCCTCCCTGTCTTTCCAGTTCATTTCGGACGGCATGCGCGACATGCTCGACCGCCGGTCGTGATGAGGCCGTATGATTCCTGGCATGTGGATCCATTCGCTTGACGACCGCGTGCTGAACTCTGCCCTCTTCGAGAGTCTCGAGATCATCGAGTCGTTCCCAGAGGACACCGACCCCGAGCAGGTCGAGGCCGAGCTCGTCGAGCCTGAGTTCTACGAGATCGTCGCCGTCACGTCCTCGGGCGACGAGGCCCTGCTCCATCACTGCGAGGACGCCGACGAGGCGTACCTCGTCTACGACCTGCTGGCCGCCACGTTGGCGCGGGGCACGTACCGCGACGGCAGTCCCATCCTGGAGCCGACATCAGTTCAGCTCCTCCTGGACCGCGAGCGTCAATCACACAACTGAGATCTTGAGAGTGCGGCCGCCAGATTGGCGGCCGCCTCCGTCAGGCCAGGCGCAGGGGCGGAAGTTCGCCTAGTTCTTCGACGACCCCTATGCGGGTCGTGCGCGAGAAGCGCGGCGTCAAGTGCGCCATCACGGCCTCCGCAGCGTCCTCGGCCACCACCAGTAGCAAGCCGCCGCTGGTTTGAGGGTCAACCAGCGTCAACCAGGTGACGGGGTCGAGGGCCGCGCGCCCAGTCACGGACGCGGCCACGTAACGCTCGTTGCTCACGTGCGCCTTGGTCAGGCTGCCGGCCGCCAGCGCCTCCCTAGCGCCAGGCAACGTCGGCACCTTCTCGGGCCAGAGGCGCAGGCCAACGCCCGACGCGTTCGCTACGTGCAGCGCGTGACCTAGGAGCCCGAAACCCGTCACGTCCGTAGCGGCGTGCACGGCGGCGTGCAACTCGTCAGGCAGGTCGTGGCGGTTGACTTGGCGCATCGCTGCCGTCGCGCAGCGTAGGTCGGCTGGCGCTATCTCGCCGGACTTGAGCGCGGCCGAGAGCGTGCCAGTGCCGATGGCCTTCGTGAGGATCACTACGTCGCCAACGCGTGCGCCCGCGTTCGTCCACAGACGTTCAGGGTGCGCCAAGCCGGCCACGCTGAAGCCGAACTTGAGGGTGTCATCCTCGATCGAGTGACCGCCAACTAGCAGCGCGCCTGCCTCGGTGATGACCTCACTGGCGCCAGCCATGAGCTCAGTCAAGACCTCGTTCTCCAGCACGCCGAGCGGGTACGCGAGGATGGTTAGCGCGCTGAGCGGGCGGCCGCCCATGGCGAACACGTCGGAGAGCGCGTTGGCAGCGGCGACGGCCCCGAAGTCGCGCGGGTCATCGAGTATGGGGGTGAAGAAGTCGAGGGTCTGAATGAGCGCCTGGTCCGAGTTGAGGCGCCAGACCGCCGCATCATCGAGGTGCTCCGTGCCGACGAGCAGGTCGGGGTGCGTTACCCTTGGCAGCCCACGCACGAACTCGGAGAGCGTGCCTGCCGCGATCTTAGCGGCGCAGCCGCCCTTCTTGACCGTGCTGGTCAGGCGCACAGGCGCCCCTCCTACCGCTGTCCCGTCAGCCACGCAACGACCGCCTCCTCGTCACCGGCGAACACCACCGGGCGTGCCAGTCTATCCAATGAGCGGCGGTACAGCGGGTCGTAGTGCTCGCGCAGCAGCGTCGCGATCCAGTCGACGTGGGCACCTTCGTCCGCCCACTCCGCTTCCGTGGTTGCTAGCTCCGCCACCCTGAGCGTCAGCTTCTCGGTCAACGCGCCGCCCAAGCGGCGCTTGAGGTGCCTGATGGACGCCTGCAAGTCCTCCGCCACCGCTTCGCACCCCGCCGCGGCCGTGGCGCCAACCACGTACTCGCGGTAGATGGCCGTGGCGCGCGCCCCCAAGCCGGTTTCAAGCACGACGAGCGGCGCGACCTGCATGGCTTCGTAAAGGGGGTCTGGCACGGTCCGCTTGCCAACGTAACGCGACTCGTCCTCGACCACTAGCCGCCTAGCCGCGCCAAGTACGAGTTCGGCCGCGAGGGCATTCTCGAAGGTCTGTTGGCTTGGTTGTGGCTCCGCGACGTGCCCGAAGGCGCTGCCGCGGTGCCTGGCGAGCCCTTCGAGGTCGACGACTTGGAGGTCGCCGCCGCTACCGTCACGGAGTAGCCGTAGCAGGCGCGTCTTACCCGCACCCGTCAGGCCGGAAAGCACCACGAGGTTCTTGCGCTCCACGGCGGGCGCCAGAGCACCCATCAGGTGTGCACGCAAAGCGCGGTAGCCGCCAATCACTTGCCTGACGTTCGGCCGGTCGATGAGCTCGACGACGAGCCTGCTCCGCTCACCGCCGCGCCAGCACGCCACCGCGGTCGGCCGCGCGTCGCCGACCACTGCGGCGCGCCACGCACGTACCCTGCCGAGGCGGTGCGGTTCGAAGAGTCGGTGA
>JBIQMD010000105.1:0-6109 GCA_044463725.1 Truepera radiovictrix | reverse complement strand
CGGCGTTGGCCGCCGAGTACGGCACCGACGCCACCATGAACCGCGGTGGCGACCTCGGCTGCTTCGAGGCAAGCCAGATGGTGCCTGAGTTCGCGAACGCGGTCGTTGCTGCGCCGCTCGGCCAGAGCGTTGGCCCGGTCGCCAGCCAGTTCGGTTACCACGTCGTGCTCGTTTACGACCACACCCCAGCACGCTTGCGGCCGTTCGCAGAAGTCAAGGACGAGGCACGGGAGTTCGCCGTTGCCCTTGCCACCAACGCCGCCATCGACGGGATCGTCGATGGCGCAGGCGTGACCGTCTACCCGGAGAACCTGCCGACCCGCTAACCAACGATCAAGGAGCCAAGCGCGACCGACTCCACGTGCCGCCCTCCAGCGAGTAGAGGAAGCGGTCGTGGAGCCGGTCGTCTCTACCTTGCCAGAACTCGACGCGCTCCGGCCTGAGGAGGTAACCGCCCCAACCTGGAGGGCATGGGACCTCGCCATCTGCGAAGCGCGCCTGCACCTCGGCAGCCAAGGCCTCCAGTTCGGCCCTGTTGGCTAGCGGCTGCGACTGCGGCGAGGTCCACGCCCCCAACTGCGACCCGCGCGGCCGCGACCTGAAGTACTCCTCGGAGGCTGTCCGCGGCAAGCGCTCTACGCGACCCTCGATGCGCACTTGGCGTTCGAGGTGCGGCCACCAGAGCGCCGCCGCTGCCGTGTGGGAGGCGTCGAGGTCGTGCGCCTTGCGGCTGCCGTAGTTGGTGAAGAACGTGACTCCTGCCTGCGTTAGGTCCTTGAGCAGCACGAAGCGCACGCTCGGGCGCCCGTCGGCGCCGACGGTGGCGAGTGCCAAGGCGTTCGGCTCGGCTTCGCCTGCCTCGACCGCACGGCGTAGCCAGACTGCAATCAGGTCGGTTGGGTCGTCTGTCAGCTCGGACTCGTCCAGGCTGCCGACGCGGTACGCCTTGCGCAATTCAGCGAATCTCATGCCGTCACTCTAGCCGTAGGGGCGCCCAACGAGCGCCGCAGGCAGCGTCTTCGGCGGTACCCTATCGCAATGGCAGAGCCCAATCGACTGGCGCGAGAACCCAGTCCGTACCTGAGACAGCACGCTAACGACCCGGTCGAGTGGTACCCGTGGGGCGATGAGGCCTTCGCCCGCGCGCGGGAGCTCGACAGGCCAGTGCTCCTCTCGATTGGCTACGCGAGTTGTCATTGGTGTCACGTGATGGCGCGCGAGTCGTTCCGCGACCCCGCCACCGCCGCCCTCATGAACGCGGAGTTCGTGAGCATAAAAGTGGACCGCGAGGAGCGCCCAGACGTGGACGCCGTCTACCTGGCTGCCGTGCAGGCCGTTACGGGCAGCGCAGGGTGGCCACTCACGGTTGCCCTTACGCCTGAGCGCGAGCCGTTCTACGGCGGCACCTACTTTCCGCCAGTCGACCGCCACGGCCTGCCGTCTTTCAAGCGGGTGCTCACGTCGCTGGCCACCGCGTGGCACACGCGCCGTGACGACGTAGTAGCTTCAGCCGCCGACCTGGCGGCCGCCGTCGCCAAGTTGAGCGCGCCGCCGTTCGCTGGTGGCACTGAACCCCTGCAAGTCGCGCAACTCTACGAGCAAGCCGTAGGGCGCCTCGTCCACCTCGAGGACCAGCTGAACGGCGGCTTCGGTGACGCCCCCAAGTTCCCGGCGCACGAGGCGTTACGCCTCCTACTGGCTAGCCAAGCGCTGGAAGCGCGGGACGTGGCATTACGCGCACTTGACGCCATGGCCAGGGGCGGGATCTGCGACCAACTAGGTGGCGGATTCTTCCGCTACGCGGTCGACGCCAGCTGGCACGTGCCTCACTTCGAGAAGATGCTGTACGACAACGCGGCCATGCTGCGCGCCTACGCGCAGGCGGCCAAGCTGACGGGCGCAGCAGAGTACCGCCGCGTTGCGGAGGCCGTTGGCGATTGGTTGGTGCGGGAGTTGCGTGCACCAGACGGCAGCTACTACAGCGCCCTAGACGCAGAGTCAGGCGGTGAGGAGGGCCGCTACTACCTCTGGACGCGAGGCGAGCTGGACGCCGCCCTAGCTGGCCTCCCGCAAGCCGAGCGCGACATGGCTGCCGAGCGCTTCGGGGTGCTGGCCGTCGGCCCCGTCGCGGGCGCCAACGTGCCGCGTCTTGCTGTCGGCATTGATGAGCTGGCCGGGCGCCACGGCTTGACCGCCGAACGGGCGCGTGCCGACCTCGAGGCATCTCGGCTAGGTCTGCTGTCGGCCCGTGCCGAGCGCGAGCGGCCAGCCACTGACGACAAAGTCCTTACCTCATGGAACGGCTTGCTGATCGGCGCCCTGGCAGACGCAGGCGCAATGCTGGCCGACGAGAAGCTCGTCGACCTGGGGACCGCAGCGGTAAGCGCAGTGCGCGCCAGCGCCTGGGTCGACGGGCGCTTGTGGCATTCGGCTCGCGGCGGCGAGCTGCGCATGGAGGGCCTGCTCGAGGATTACGCCTATCTGGGGCTCGGCCTCCTGCGCCTGTACCGCACTACCTTCGAGGCGCGCCACTTGCGTTGGGCGCTGGAGCTGGCGGCCGCCGTCAGCGCCCGCTTTCAAGACCCCGAGGCAGGCGGGTACTTCAGCACCGCCGTGGACGCCGAGCGCCTGATCGCCCGCCCGAAAGGGTTCATGGACGCTGCCACTCCGAGCGAGAACGCTGCTGCCGCCGAACTCGTATGGTGGGCGGCGCGCTACCAGGACGAAGAGGCAGGCATTGCGGCGTCCACGGCGGCAGTCGCCGGGATGGAGGAGGCCGTGCTGCAAGCGCCGCAGGCCTTCGCGTCGAGCCTCAACCTCATGCTCCTTCAGGCCACGCCTCTGCGTGAGGTCGTGATCGTTGGGCGCCTCGGGACTCCTGAGTTCACGCAGTTGGCCACGGCGCTAAAGGAGCGGCTGCGCGACGAGGACCTGGTGCTCGTCATCGACGGTTCGGACCCCGTGCTGGCTGCCCTGCCCATCGCGAGCGGCCGCCTGACGGCCCTCGAGCGCAACGAGGTCGAGGCGTTCGTGTGCGAGGGCGGGGTCTGCCAGCTGCCCGTGCGGAGCGCGGAGGCGTTGGTGGCGAGCCTGGCGCGCTGATGGTTTGCAGGAGCTTCGGAGGACGATGTTGACACCCAACGGACCGGTGACGGATGCTAGATGCCGTTGCCGCGTCGCTTCGGTCCTCCGTAGCTTACTGATGGACATGACTTAGCGGCGCCTGGAGGGCCCATGTACACGTTCGCACTTACGCTACACAACTACTTGCGCTGGGCCGTGCTCATCGTCGGCCTCGCCGCCATCATCATGGCCTGGGCGGCCGCCGCGTCCCGCGGGCGTTGGACCCCGCCGCAAGTCAACCTCGGCCGCCTCTTCACCGGCGTCTTCGACCTGCAGGTCCTCGTCGGTGCGGTGCTCTACTTGTTCCTTAGCCCGCGCACTAAGAGCGCGTTCTCGGACATGGGCGCTGCCATGAAGAACCCAGACATTCGCTTCTTCGTGGCGGAGCACCTCGTCGGCATGTTGATCGCCGCCGTGCTCCTGCACATCGGCGCTGCCCGTGCCAAGCGCAAGGACTCGCCGCTGCAGGCCGCCATCTTCTACACCATCGGGTTCGTCGTAGTGCTTGCTTCGATCCCCTGGGGTCGCCCGCTGTTCTGACCGCCCAGATCGGGCTCGACGCGATAGCGACCGTATGATGTCGTAGTGAGCCTGAAGGTAATGAGCGGCCCGCCCGGTTCGGGCCGGACGAGGCGCCTGCTGGCACTTGCCAAGAAGACCTGCAACGCTGGCGGGCGCGTCTGGTGGGTGGGCCTCCCCGCCCAGCGGGGGCACACCCTCAGGCGTCTCACCGCCGACGGTTACGCGGCGCTTGGCTTCGAGTTCATGAGTGCCCAGCAGCTCTACTATCGGCTGCTCACCGCCGCCACGGACCTGCGCCCGCTCGTGGTCGGCACTGCCAGGCTCGTACGCGTGGTCGAGGCGCTTCACCACGTCAACCGCGCGTTCCCAACTCCTGGCGAGGCCCGGCTCTTCGCGGCCGCCATCGCCGAGGCCAAACGCTATGCCGTCACCCCGCAAGATTATGAGCAGCTAGCTGCAGACACGGAGCAGCGGCGCTTCGCTGCCGTCTACGCCACCTATCAGGCCGGCATGGCTAACGTTTGGGATTACGACGACGCCCGCCAGGCCGCCCTCAACCTCGTTGGCCGCAAGGAGTTGGCGGTCGATGCCGACGTCGTAATCGTCGACGGCCTTCGCGAGGTCGGCCCGCTCGAACTGCGCTTCTGGCGCGGCTTGGCGCGCCACGTCGCCGTTCACCTCAGCCTCCCAGAGTTGCCGCCCGGCCTGAAGGCAACGACTGTGTTGCCTGCTCGGAACTCGGCGGTCGTCGAGCGCTTCGCGGCCGCCAACCCGGTGGAGGAGGGGCGCTGGGTCATGCGCTCCGTCAAGCAGGACCTCTTCGGGCGCGGCGTTGCGCCCCTCGACGTAGCCATCGTGGCGCCAGCGGCGCGGGCGCGGGCGCTCGTGGCATTGGCCGAGGAGTACGGCGTGCCACTCATGGACGAGACGCCGTTGGCGCTCGCTGACGAGGGACCAGGACGCGTACTCGTCGACCTCCTAGAGCTGCCTGAGATGCCGACGCCCACGCGCCTCCTAGCGGTGCCCGCCCTCGAAGAACTCGGCCGTTTGGCATTGGAGGCTGGCGTGGCGGGCGGCGCGGCAGTGGGCGAGTTGGCGCACCGCAATGGCCTAAGCGAGGTCTGGGTGCAGTGGCGCGAGCGGCTCAAGGTGACGGGCGACCCCGTCACGTGGGCCCGCGAGTTGATGACCGAGCTGCTCCCCGACGCGCCCCGCGAGTTAGTCGAGCGAGCCCTCGGCAAGGCGCAGGAGGCCGCCAGGCTAGGCGCGGGCGACGGCTTCCGCGCCTGGTGGGCCGCGCTGCTGCAAGACGCGCGCCAGGCACGGGACGAGGGGGCAGGCGTGGCGTTGCTCGACGCCACCCGCGTGTCAGGGCGCCGGTACCGCAAGGTGTACTTGGTTGGCGCGGTCGAGGGGGCTTACCGGGCTGGCGAGCGCGAGGATTACTTCCTGCCAGAGGAGATGCGCAATGAACCAAGCGAGTCGTTCGCGCACCTGGGCCTGCCGCGGCGCTTGCAGGGGCGCGGCGGGGCATTCGCGGAGGAGCTCCTCCAGCGCGCAGATCACCTCGTCATCACGGCCCCTCAGGGCGATCAGGGCGGGCCACTCGTCCTCGACGAAGCGCTCTTCGGGGCCGAGACGCCCCCCGTACTGCCGGCCGTGCCCGCAGGCAGCCGCCTCGAGCTACCTGGGTTGGCGCCTTACGAGCCGGACCTCTCGCCGGTGGCCCTCGGAAAGCCGTACGTAGAGAGCCTGAGGCGCTACCGCGACTGTTCGTTCCGCATGTGGGGCGAGGGCGTGCTGCGGGCCAGCGAGGGCGTACAGGTCGAGGAGGACGATGGCGCGAGGTTGCGCGCCGCCCTACTGCAGGAGCGCGGCGGCCGCCTCACCTCCCAGCGCCTAACCGAGCTGGTCGAGGCGTTCCCCAACCACGCCGCCTGGTTGAACGAGCATGCGCCGCTACTCTCGCGCCTGACGTACGGCGTGGAGTTGGGCGGGCGTGCAGGGTTCGCCACTGCCTACCTCCACGCCACCGAGAAATCCGAGCTGGCGAGCGGCGGCTTCAGAGTGGACATCTACCGCTTCGTGCCGTGGTCGCAGGCGTGGGACGAGGACAGCGCGGAGGAGGTCATCAAGAACCGCTGGAGCGAGTATTGGGCCGTCGGTGCCCTCTTCGCCCAGCCCGCGTTCCGCGTTCAGGAAGTCCACGTGCTCGTCTGGCCGATAGGGGAAGACCCGATCGACTTGGCGCCGAGAGGCGGGGTCAGTCCGCGCTGGCTACGCGTCAGCGAGAAGCGCAGTTTGGTCGAGGAGACGCTGCCTGCGTTCCAGCGCGGCGAGGTGAAGCCGAACCCCGGGTTCATCTGCCGCACGTGCCCCGTCTTCGACCTCTGCCGCGAGGGCGTCCGTTGACGGTGCCGCCGTGAGGGTGCGAGTAGCGTCGGCCGGGACGGGCAAGACGACG
>JBIQMD010000104.1:0-6110 GCA_044463725.1 Truepera radiovictrix | reverse complement strand
GGTCCTAGTCGAGGGCCGCGACCGCGCCCACATCGAGGAGTACGTGCAGGGAGGCACGCTCCGCGCCCGCGTTGCAACAATCAACGAGGTCGGTGTGGACCGCCAGGACGAGACCGTCCTCGCTCTCATCGAGCAGGTCAAGGTCGCGTTCGGCGAGTACGCGCAGCAGAACAAGAACATGCGCCTCGACTCGTTCCACCTCGAGAACCTTCGCGCCATGAAAGAGGCCGGTCCGCTGGCAGACGTGGTCGCCAAGTTCGCCACCTGGGAAGTCGCTGACAAGCAGGCCGCCCTCGAAGAAGCTTCGGCCGTCAAGCGCCTCGAACTCGTATACGGGTTCCTCACCCGCGACCTCGAGCGCTTCGATACCGAGAAGGAGATAAGCGCCCGCGTCAAGCAGCAGATGGACTCCAACCAACGCGAGTACTACCTGCGCGAGAAGATGAAGGCCATCCAGAAGGAACTTGGCTCCAGCGAGGAGAGCGAAACCGAGGAGCTGCGCGCCAAGGTCGAGGCCAAGAACATGCCTGACCACGCGAAGGAGCGGGCGCTCAAAGAGATCGACCGCCTCGAGAAGATGGCTGGCGGCTCGCCTGAAGCCACCGTCGTGCGCACGTACGTAGATACGCTCGTCGACCTGCCGTGGAGTGAGGCGGACGAGGAGCACCTCGACATCGGTCACAGCCAGGAAGTCCTCAACGAGGACCATTACGCCCTCGAGGAAGCCAAGGAGCGCATCCTAGAGTTCCTTGCCGTCCGCCAGCTGACCAAGGACATCGAATCGGCCGACTACAAGGCGCCCATCTTGTGCCTCGTCGGCCCTCCTGGCGTCGGCAAGACGAGCTTGGGCAAGTCCATCGCCCGCAGCCTCAACCGCAAGTTCGTGCGCATGAGCCTCGGCGGCGTGCGTGACGAAGCCGAGATCAGGGGTCACCGCCGCACCTACATCGGCAGCTTGCCTGGCCGCATCATTCAGGGCATGAAGACGGCCGCGACCATCAACCCCGTCTTCCTCCTCGACGAGGTCGACAAGATGACCGCTGACTTCCGCGGCGACCCGTCCTCCGCCCTCCTCGAAGTCCTCGACCCTGAGCAGAACAACACCTTCGCTGACCACTACCTCGAGATCCCGTACGACCTCTCGAAGGTCATGTTCATCACCACCGCCAACACCCTCTCCACCATCCCTAGGCCGCTGCTCGACCGCATGGAGGTCATCCAGATCCCGGGGTACACTTTGGCGGAGAAGCTCGAGATCGCCAAGCGTTACCGCGTGCCGCGCCAACTCCGCGACCACGGCCTTACGGAGCACCTGGCCTTCGATGATGCCGCCTTGCGCCGCATCATCACCGAGTACACCCGTGAAGCAGGGGTACGCAACCTCGACCGCCTCGTGGCGAAAGCCGCCCGCAAGTCCGCCAAGGAATTCCTCATCGCGCCATGGGAAGGCGTGCGCACAGTTGACGGTGAGGCCGTCCGCGTGCTGCTTGGCGTGCCGCCTTACCGTGACGAGCAAGCTGAGAAGGTCCCGCAGGTCGGCTTGGCGCACGGTCTGGCGTGGACGTCAGTTGGTGGCGTGACGCTCGACATCGAAACGGTTGCGGTTCCAGGCAAGGGTGTCGTAACGCTGACGGGTCAACTTGGGGACGTCATGAAGGAGAGCGCTCAGGCTGGCATCGCCTACCTGCGTAAGCACGCAGACGAGTACGGCATTGCGCCCGACTTCCACGAGAAGCGCGACCTGCACGTGCACGTCCTCGAAGGCGCAACGCCCAAGGACGGGCCCTCCGCCGGCATCGCCATCGCCAGTGCCGTCGTATCCGCCCTCACCGGCCGACCGCTGCGCGGCGACGTCGCCATGACCGGCGAGATCACGCTGCGTGGCCGCGTGCTGCCGATCGGGGGGGTCAAGGAGAAGCTGCTCGCCGCCCACCAGGCCGGCATCGGCACCGTCATCCTCCCGAAGGACAACGAGGCGAACCTCGAAGAGGTGCCAGCCGTCGTCCTCGCCGACCTCAAGGTCGTAACCGTAAGCAATTTCCGCGAAGTGCTGGACATCATGCTCATGCCAGACTCCAGCGGCGCGGCAGTAGGGAGCGGCTTCGTGCCGCCGGTAGACGAGCTGTCGGGCACCCAGCCGGGCGCCAGCGCAGGCAGCTAACGCCCTACTGGCGCTCTGGCGTTGGCGCAAGCCACGGCACCAGAGCGAGCAGCACGGCAGGCTCGTAAAGTTCGGAACGCGTTACCAGGCCCCGGCTCAGCACCCCAGCTGCGCCGGGGCCGTCCTTTGCACGCTCGAGGCCGTACGCGTCGTCAAGCGCGCTGCCCAGTTCGACCCCCGCCATCACCCGCGCTTCCAGGAACGGCGGTAGCTGGAACGCGGCACTGCGCGCCGCGCCGCTACGGCCCCCTAGGTCGACGGCCACCACCCAGGCGCTGGCGAACAGCGGACCATCCTCACCGAACGGCCGCTCGACGCCACCCTCGATGCCGACGCCAAGCTGTGCCCCTGGCACGAGTTGCAGTGCGGCGCGCGCTCGGTTAGCAGCGCCGCGCCGCGTCTCCTCGTCCCCATCCGGCTGCGCCGCAACGCCAGAGGGCACGCTCACGTGCGTGACAGCCACGAACTGCCCATGCAGGCGCCTGAGCGCCGCCTCGACCGCCATCACTTTCGCTGGGCTGGTCGAGCCGAGCGCCACGCGGCCTAGCAGCTCGGCGTAGGTGCCAGTGGTCATGACCCCACCGCCGAGCGCAAGATGGCACCGCTGCCGTCCAACGTGTACTCACCCAGGCTCGAAGGCAGAACGGCGGTTGCGCCAGCTGGCAGCGCCACGTCACCGCCCACGCTGCGCAGCTCCACCGCCCCCTCGACCACCACGAGCACTTGGAACGAGCGGTCGTCAACCGCGCCGCGCCAGGCGCCACCTGTGAGGACTAGATGGTCGAGGGTGAACTCCGGCTGGGCAACAACGCGCGTCCAACCATCTGGCAAGACCGTTCGTTGCGGCAGTGGCGGCGGCGCTCCGCGCAAGTCCGCGACGTCCAGGGCTCTGTCAAGGTGCAAAGTGCGCGGCTGCCCGTCGCCGCCGAGGCGACCGTAGTCGAACAACCGGTAGGTGAGGTCGCTCGCTTGCTGGATCTCGAACAACATGCAGCCAGCACCAACGGCGTGCACTGTGCCGGCTGGGTTGACGACCACGCTGCCTGGAGCTACCGGTAGGTGGTGCATCAGGTCCGGTAGGGTGCCGTCAGCCACGGCGTGCCTTACCTCGGCGGCTGTCACGGGGTGCTCGAAGCCCCATAGCACCTCTGCGCCGGGCGCCGCCTCGAGGAGGTACCAAGCCTCGGCCTTGCCAAGGTGGCCGCTTCCAGGGTGCTCACGCAGGGCGTAGGCGTCGTCGGGGTGCACCTGCACGGAGAGGTCTTTGGCGGCGTCCAAGAACTTCGCGAGGAGCGGTACCTTGGCGCCGTGGCGCGCATGGACGTCCTCCCCCAGCACCTGCGCGCCCGCGTCCTCCGCTACCGCCCCGAACGTTTGGCCGCGATAGGCGCCGTTAGCGATCACGCTGGCGCCGTCCATCAGCCACGCCTCCCCCACCGGCTCGTGCTCAGGGCCGGTCACGGTGGCCGCGCCGAACCAGTTGGCCAGCCGGTTGCCGCCCCATAGACGCCGGTAGAGGCGTGGCGTCAAGAGCAGTGGATATGCCGCTGCCGTCACTTGGCGCTTGGCGGCGGGAGCTTCTTGCCTGGGTTCATGATGCCGGCCGGGTCGAGGGTCGCTTTGATGGCGCGCATCAGCTCCAAGGCAGTGCCATGCTCGCGCTCCATGTACTTGAGCTTGCGTAGGCCAACGCCGTGCTCGCCGGTGGCCGTGCCGCCGACCTCGATGGCGCGGTAGGTCATGCGGTCGACCACCCCCTGCGCGGCGGCGCGGCGCTCCGGGTCGTCCTCGAGGTAGAGGGTGAGGTGGAAGTTGCCGTCGCCAACGTGCCCGACCAGGTTGGCATCTATGCCGTGCGCGGCGCAGTCGTCTAGCGCAGCCGTCAGGGCGCTAGGCAGGTGCGAGATGGGCACGGCCACGTCCGTTATAAGGCTGTCCTGGCCAGGGTGCGCGGCGTTGGAGGCGAAGAGCATGGTGTGGCGCGTCTCCCACAGGCGCGCGCGCTCGCTGGCATCGGTGGCGGACTCGAAGGCCGTCGCGCCACCGTCTAGCGCCAACTCGCGCGCCAACTCCACCTCCGCATTGATCCCGGCGGGGTTGCCGTGAAACTCGAGGAAGATGGTCATCTCCTCCGGGTAGTCGGTGCCTGAGTAGGTGTTGGCCGCTCGGATACTCAGCGCATCGACCAACTCACAGCGCGCCACAGGCACGCCTGCCTGGATGAGGCGCGTCACGAACCCCGTTGCAGACCGCGCCTCAGGGAACGGCACTCTCGCGGCCGCCGCGGCCTCTGGCAAGCCAACGAGGCGCAGGGTCACTTCGGTTATCACGCCGAGGGTGCCCTCCGCGCCAGTGAACAGTGCGCAGAGGTCGTAGCCGCTAGCCGACTTGCGGGCGCGGTTGCCAACGCGCAGGATCTCCCCCGTCGGCGTTACGACCTCGAGCGCCATGACGTAATCGCCGGTGGTGCCGTAACGCACGGCGGCGGTGCCTGAGGCGTTGGTGCTCACCATGCCTCCGATCGAGGCGTGAGCGCCAGGGTCGATCGGGAAGAACAGGCCGTGGCGCCTCACGTGATCGTTGACGCGCGGGTAGGTTACGGCCGGTTGCACGACGATGAGCAGGTCCTCTGGGTGCGCTTCAAGCACGCGGTCTAGGCGTGACACGTCAAGCGAGATCCCACCAGCGACGGGCACCGTGTGGCCCTCGAGGCTGGAGTTCGCCCCTACCGGGGTCACGGGCACGCCGTTGGCCGTCGCGAAACGCATGACCGCGCTGACTTCGGCAGTGCTTTGTGGGTAGACGACTACGTCTGGGTACACGGCTTGTGCGTACGACTCGCCGCGGGAGTGCTGGGCGCGGACCGCGGCCGTCGTGTCCACGCGGCCGGCGCCAAGCAGGCGCTCGAGCTCTTGAACGAGGTTCATGCGCCCTACTGTAAGGCCGTTACGCTTCCGAGGCCACGTGCCGATGAAACGCCGGGAGCGCCCAATGATGGGGCGCTCCCGGCGAGCAACTCGATGGTGCGCCGAAGTTACTCGGCCTTGGTGATCGGGTGCAGGCTGACGGAGCTGAACCCGAGCGGGCTCGATACCCAACCGGAGATGTTGCTGCGGGTGGCGGCCAAGCTGCGGTTGTGCGCCATCGGCATGACGATGGCCTCGTCGGCCACCATGTCGTTGACCTGGGCGTACAGCGCGGCGCGCTCGGTCTGGTCGGAGATCTGGCGGGCGCGGTCGAGGAGGTCGCGGACCTCCGGGTTGTTCCAGCCGCTGCGGCCGACGGCCGACGGGCCGAAGAAGGTGAGGAGGAAGTTGTCGGGGTCGGCGTAATCGGCGTTCCAACCGATCATGTACATGGCGAACTTGCCTGCGCGGTAGTCGGCCCCGTAGGTGGTCCAGTCCTCGGTCTTGAGTTCGGCACGAATACCGACGTCAGCTAGGTAGGTGGCGATGGTCTCGGCGATCGGCTGTGGCGAAGGGAAGTACGGGCGGCTGACGGGCATGAACCAGAACTCGGTGTCGAAGCCGTTCGGGAAGCCAGCCTCTGCCAGGAGCTCCTTGGCACGCTCAGGGTCGTAGTCGTACGGCCATGGCTCGCCGTGGCCGAAGAGGGACGGCGGCAGGAGGTCTTCTGCCACGACGCCGAGGCCCTGGTAGAAGGCGTCGACGATAGCTTCGCGGTCGACGGCATGGTTGATGGCGCGACGCACGAGGACGTTATCGAGTGGCGCATGGTCGAGGTGAATGGCGACGTAGCCGACGTTGAGTTCGGAGTCTGGGACCTGAACTACGAGGTTCGGGTCGTTCTGGACGGTGGGGAGGTCGTCTGAGGTGAGGAGCACGGCGATGTCGATGGTGCCGGCCTGCAGCTCAGCGAGGCGCGCGGTCGGCTCGGTGACGCCGCGGAAGACGACGCGCTCCACGCCCGCTGGGCCACCCCAGTACTC
>JBIQMD010000103.1:0-6143 GCA_044463725.1 Truepera radiovictrix | reverse complement strand
CGGAAGAACGACTCCATGCCGAAGGTGCGCGCTTCGCCTGGGACGATGGGCACGACGAGCTTGCTCCAGTTCGGGGCGCGGAGGAGCTTGCGCATGACGTTGACCATCACCATGGTGGTTGAGACGGCGCGGTCCTCGCTCGGGGTCATGAACTCCTCGAACGCCTCGGCTGGCGGCGGAGCGAGCGGCTCTGCCTTTACGCTCCTGGCAGGCAGGAAGCCACCGAGCTCTTCGCGGTGCTTGACGAGGTACTGGTGCTCGGGGCTGTCTTCTGGTGGCCGGTGGAACGGCTCGGTGGCGATCTCGTCGTCCGAGATCGGCAGGTTGAAGCGGTCACGGAAGGCGCGCATCTCGTTCTCGTCTAGCTTCTTCTGCTGGTGGGTGATGTTCTGAGCTTCACCAGCTGCGCCCATGCCGTAGCCCTTCACGGTGCGCGCGATGATGACCGTGGGCCCACCCGTATGCTTGGTGGCGCGGTCGAAGGCCGCGTAGACCTTGACCGGGTCGTGGCCGCCGCGGTTGAGCTTCGCGAAGTCGGCGTCCGTCCAGTCCTTCACGAGCTCTTTGAGCTCGGGGGTGTTGAAGAAGCGCTCCTTGAGTTCTTGACCGCCGAACGCTGCGTAGCGCTGCGACTCGCCGTCTACCAGCTCTTCGAAGCGCTTGACGACTACGCCGTCGCTATCGCGCTTGAGCAGTTCGTCCCACGCGCTGCCCCACGCGACCTTGATGACGTTCCAGCCTGCGCCGCGGAAGATGCCCTCGAGTTCTTGGATGATCTGGCCGTTGCCAAACACGGGGCCGTCTAGCCGCTGCAGGTTGGCGTTCAGGACCCAGATCAGGTTATCAAGCTTGGCGCGGGAAGCAACCCGGATCGCACCGAGGGTCTCCGGCTCGTCCGTCTCGCCGTCGCCGATGAATGCCCACACCTTGCCGCTACCCTTCGGGTAGAGGCCACGGTCCTCCAGGTAGCGCCTGAAGCGCGCTTGGTAGATGGACGTGATGGGGCCAAGACCCATCGATACGGTCGGGAAGCTCCAGTAGTCGGGCATGAGCCACGGGTGGGGGTAGGAGGAGAGGCCCGGCGAGTCTTGCAGTTCGCGCCGGAAGTTGTGCATGCGGGCGTCGTCGAAGCGGTGCTCTAGATAGGAGCGCGCGTAGATGCCCGGGCTGGCGTGCCCTTGGAAGTAGACCAAGTCCGCGTCTGGGCCCTTACCGGGGCCGCGGAAGAAGTGGTTGAAGCCGACCTCGTAGAGGATCGCAGCCGAAGCGTAGGTGGCGATGTGCCCGCCTATGCCGGATGAGTGCTTGTTGGCCTGGACAACCATGGCCATGGCGTTCCAGCGGATGAGGTTGGTTATGCGCCGCTCGATGGCGATGTCGCCTGGGTATTCGGGTTGATCGTCTACGTGGATGGTGTTCACGTACGACGTGTCCGACTCGAACGGCAAGCGAATGCCGTGCTTCTCGGCGTGAGCCTCCAGGCGTTGGAGGATCTCGACTACCCTGTCCGCGCCGCCGCTGGCGAGCACGTAGTCGAGCGATTCCAGCCACTCCTTGAGTTCAACCGAGTTGAGGGCCGCTAGCTCCTGGGGCCCAAGCTGTGAGCGGTCCAGATCTAGCAAGCGATCCAAGACGTCTGCCATGTGTTCAGTCCTCTCGCGCACTTCTGCCGCTTTCGGCTTGTGCCCGGCGCGCGGCGCTTGACCGCCGCTGTGGCCGAACGCTTGCCGTGGTACCCGCCATTGGTGGGTGCTCTGCTTGTCTCGAGTGGGCCTGGCCGGTTGACCGCGTGCGCCGACGGTAGCCGCCGCGCCTGGCCGCACTACAACGCCTTATCTTACGCCAACTAGAGCTGCGCCAAGTACCTTGTGGTTAATCGGTTAACCACAAGATGTGGGGCATTGGGGCGGCCGGCGTCAGGCGCTAGCGAGACGCCGCAACAGGCCGCGCACCACAGCCTCGGCGCGGCCAGCGGCAAGCTCCGTGAACGCCCTGAAATCCACCTCCGCCACGTGGTCGGCGGTGTCTGAGATGCTCCGCACGATAACGAACGGCACCCCCCACTTGGAGCACACCTGGGCGACGGCGGCCCCCTCCATCTCCGCGCAGGCTGCGGCGAAGACCTCACGTAGGTACTCGACCTTGCCGCGGTCAGCGACGAAGACGTCACCTGACGCCACGCGCCCCTCGACCACGCGCACGCCGTCAAGCTCACGGGCAGCGGCCGCCGCCGCGGTGCGCAGCTCAACGTCTGCCGCCCAGGTACGCCCCGTGCCGGGGACCTCACCGAGCCGATAGCCGAGACCCGTTACGTCGACATCGTGCTGCACCGTGTCTACGGAGACGACCACGTCGCCAACCGCCAAGCTCGGATCGACGGCGCCAGCCACGCCGGTGAACACCACCCGGCCAGCGCCAGCGCTCAAGAGTGCCTGGGTGAGGGCGGCGGCGTTGACTTTGCCGATGCCGCACTCGGCTAGGAGAACAGGCAACCCCTCCAACTCGCCGCTCGTCCAGGTGAAAGGCCCAGCGCTGCCCGCGCGCCGCGAACTCAGAGCCGCCCGCAGCCTGACGACCTCCTCAGGCATGGCGCCGATGACGGCGGTGAGTAGCGCGGCGGCCGGTGCCACGGCTTAGCGGCGCTGCGTAGGCGCGGCGTAGAACACGAGGCGCCCTAGGTACGCACCAGCAACGACGCCAACGGCGCCAGCCACGATCAAGATGATGAAGTTCAGGTCCAGCCCAGCGTTCGGGCCGAAGAAGCGCGTAGCAAGCACACCGAGCGTCAAGGCAAGGCCCGTGACAAGGGTCACGGTCAGGGCGTTGGCGCGCCCCTGGCGCAACTGGAAGAGCACCGAGAAGTAGCCGAAGAGGAGGAAGAAGCCAGCCCCCGTCAGACTCGTAGCCACCGTGCTCTCGGTTGACGGAACGGCCGCCTGCAAGACGATGAAGAAGACCGTGGCTATCATCAGCGCCCCAGAGAAGCGCCCAGGCAACTTGCGGCGCTGTTCTGGCGTGAGCGCCGCAACGTTCACTCTCTTGAGGTCGGGTACGGCAGTAGCGCCAGCTTGACCCTTCGCCCTGTTGGCTACTGGAGCGCGGCGCCGCGTGCGCACGGCGTCTAGTCGAGCACGACGCGCATCGCGCTTCTTGCTCTTCTCCTTATCAGCCTTCTCGTCGAGTTTCGCCTGCGCCCTGCGCAGCTGTCGGTTCATGGCGTAAGTGTAACCGCCTCAGCCATTGGCCCCGTGCTACGCTCGCGCAACTCATGACAGACGCGCTCTTGCAGGGGGTCGCTGCGCGCTACAGCACCCCAACCTACGTGTACGACCTCGACGCCATCAGCGCCCGCGTCGCCGACCTCCGAGCAGCGTTCCCTGGCGCGCTCTTGCGCTACGCCGTCAAGGCTAACGCCAACGGCGCCATACTGCGGCATCTGGCTAGCCTTGGCATCGGTGCCGAGGCGCTGACGGAAGGCGAGCTGGAGCGCGCGCTCCGGGCAGGTTTCGATCCTGCCACCATCATCCTCGGCGGCCCAGGCCACACTCCCGCCCTAGCGGCCCGCGCGGCCGCAGTAGGGGTTGGCCTCGTTAGCCTCGACTCGAGGGGCGCACATGCCGTCTGGAGCTCCGCACCTGCGCCAACGACGCGCTTCGTCGTCCGCCTCAACCCAGGGTTCGACCCGCACACCCACGAGCACCTCGCCACCGCCTCCGCCACCTCGAAGTTCGGCGAGCCCCTCCAAGCGACGCGCGACATCGCCTCCAAGCTTCACGCCGCAGGCAAGCTCGCCGGGTTCCACGTGCACGCCGGCTCGATGCTCGACGACCCAAGCCTCGCCGACCTGGTGGTCGCGGCGCTCGAGCCGCTGTACCGGGAGTTCAGCGGCCTAGACCTCGTTGATCTCGGCGGCGGCTTCGCGGTTCCGAACCCACCGTTGCATGCCTTCGCGGAGGCATACGGCGCGTTCGCCGCGCGCCACGGCGTGAAGATAGTGCTCGAGCCCGGGCGCTTCATCGTGGCAGACGCTGGCACGCTACTGACGCGCGTGCTGCACGTCAAGGAGTCGGGGCGCCGCCACGTGATAGCGGACGCCGGCATGGCCGACCTGATACGGCCAGCCCTCTACGGCGCTAACCACCCGATCAGACTCGTTGGGGAGCCGCCCCAAGTCACGCGAACTCTCCCAACGGATGTCGATGGGCCCCTGTGCGAGAACGCCGACCGCCTTGGTCAAGACGTCGATCTTCCTGCCGTGCAGCCAGGCGACCTGCTCGCCGTCGGTCGCGCTGGGGCCTACGGGTTCGCCATGGCGTCGAATTACGTGTCACACCTGCGCGCCGCCGAAGTGACCGTCTCGGCTGGCGAGGCGAAGCTGGCGCGCCGCCGCGAGGAGCCAGCTGACCTCTGGCGTCTCGAAGTAGACCCCTGAGCAAACGCCTCCTGGCCGCGCTCAGCGCTAGACTCGGAGCATGAGAGACCTAGACAGCTTCGCTGGACACTACCTAACGGACGCTTGGCACCCAGCTGCGAAGACCTTCGAGGTCGTTGAACCCGCCTCCAAGAGAGTACTGGCGCGCGTCGCCGACTGCGGTGTAGCAGAAGCGCAGCAGGCAGCCGACGTAGCGTGGGAAGCCTTCTTGAAGTGGCGCACGACGAGCGCCTTCGAACGGGCAGACATCCTGAACCGCTGGTACGCACTGATGCTCGAGAACGTCGAGAACCTCGCGACCACCATGGCGCGCGAGATGGGCAAGCCGTTGAAGGAGTCGCGCGGCGAGGTGCGGTATGCGGCCGGTTTCGCCCGTTGGTACGCGGAGGAAGCCACCCGAGTCTACGGCGACCTCTTCCCCGGCCAAGACACGAGCAAGCGGCTGTTAGCGATGCCGCAACCCGTTGGCCCGGCGTTCGGGATAACCCCATGGAACTTTCCGCTGGCGATGGTCACCCGCAAGGCCGCCCCCGCGCTAGCGGCGGGCTGCACCTTCATCCTCAAGCCGGCCGAGCAGTCGCCCGTCTCTGCGCTCCTCCTCGCCGATCTGTGGCTAGAAGCTGGCGGCCCGGCAGGCACCCTCCAGGTGCTACCAACTTCCGACCCTGCGCCGCTCTCCGCCTCGCTGTTGGAGGACCCGCGCGTCCGCAAGATCACCTTCACGGGTTCGACTGAGGTCGGCAGGCTCCTGTACGCGCAGGCCGCGGCGACCGTCAAGCGCATCTCGCTCGAGTTGGGTGGCCACGCGCCGTTCCTCGTCTTCGCGGACGCCGACGTGCCAGCTGCGGTCACTCAAGTGATGGCGAGCAAGTACCGCAACGCCGGCCAGACGTGCGTGTGCGCTAACCGCATCTACGTTCACGAGTCGCTTGCCGCCGAGTTCACGGCGCAGTTCGCTGCCGCAACCGAGCGGCTCGTCGTCGGCGATCCCCTCGACGAGAACACGGACATCGGTCCCCTGGTAGACGCACAGGCGGTGGCAAAGGTCGAACGCCACGTTGCGGACGCCGTGGCTGGCGGCGCCACCGTCGTCACGGGCGGCCGCGAACTCGGCGGGCTCTACTACACGCCCACGGTTCTAGCCGGCGTGCAACCTGACGCCCTCGTGCTGCGCGAGGAGACGTTCGGGCCAGTGGCGCCGATCGTCACTTTCAACAACGACGCCGACGCCGTGGCCATGGCCAACGCCACGCCGTTCGGCCTAGCGGCCTACGTCTACACGCGCGACATAGCGCGTGCCTTCCGGGTGGCAGAGGCCCTCGAGTACGGCATCGTCGGCGTTAACGACGGTCTGCCGTCTGCGCCGTACGCCCCGTTCGGCGGCGTCAAGCAGTCAGGGATCGGACGCGAGGGCGGACCGTGGGGCATCCAGGAGTACCTCCAGACGAAGTACGTCTCGCTCGGACTTGGACCCGCGTGAGAGCGTGACACCAGCGCAGGACGGCGGACTTGACGCAGGAGAGCAGCGTCCCGCCTACCAGCTACTTAGGGAACTCGTGGCTGCGGTTGGCGGGGGCGCGGCTACCGCAGCTGCGTACTACGCGCGGGCGTCAGACCGCATGCGCGCTGTCATCGGCAACGAGGAGCAGTTCGCACGCGCCATCTGCAACGACCGCTACTCGCCACTGGTAAGCGGCGCCGCCGCCTACTT
>JBIQMD010000102.1:0-6149 GCA_044463725.1 Truepera radiovictrix | reverse complement strand
GTACCACTCTGAGCCGCGGATGTACTCGCCCGCTCGCGGTTTCCAGTGGGTCCACTCGACGCAGATCTGCTCCCCGTCGCACACGAGACGGTCGATGGTCCAGCGCGAGTCGAGGCGGCCAACGAAGCCAATCCACAGGTCCTCAATGGCAGTGCGGCCGAGGTAGGGCCCCCCTGCGTTGCGCGGGAAGTAGTGGCGGCAGTCCTCGGCTAGGTAGCGCGCGAACAGCTCGCGGCTGGCCGAGTTGCATGCCTCGAAGTAGCCGCGCACTGAAGCGATCATGTGCTCGCGTTTGCCCTCGTCGATCATCCGGTCTGCTCCTTAGTGCTGGAAGCGGTGGCCGCTTCTTGGGGTTCTAGCGTTACTAGCCAGCCCTCGACGACCTTGAGGTGGTCGTCCATGGCGGCAGCGGCGGCGGCGGCGTCTCCTGCAGCCACGGCCTGCAGCACGGCGGCGTGGCCTGCGTGCGCGCGCCGCGCGGCGCCAGGAAGGTGGGCGCCAGCGCGCCTCACGTCAAGCTGCCTGTCGATCAGCGGCTCGAGCACGAGCTGGAAGAGTGGGTTGCCCGTCACCGCCCCCACGAGTTGGTGGAACTCGAGGTCGGCCCAGGCGTACTCCTCGTATGCGTCCTCACCGGCCTCGAGCCGCTCGACGAGGTCGACCCCGAGAGCGAGGTTGGCGTTGAGGGCGGACAGGCTCTCGGTGGTGGCGGCCGCTGCCGCGGCCGCCGCGATGCTCGGCTCGAGCGCGTGGCGGAGTTGGAAGAGGTGCGCGAGTGAGACGTTGTTGCGCACGAGGTAGAGCGCGAGGGGCCGCGTTACCGAGCCGCTCACCATTGGCACGACGAAGGCGCCGACTCCCGGGCGCACCTCGATCAACCCGCGTTCGGCCAGTGTCCGCAGCGCCTCGCGCACTACTAGACGGCTGACTTGTAGGCGGGTGGCTAGTTCGCGTTCGGGCGGGAGTCGCTGGCCCGCGGTCAGGTTCTCGTCGACGATCTGGGCGGCGAGCTGATCGGCGACGGTGGCGGCCAAGGAGACGCGGCTGGCGGGCGCGAGCGCGAACTCCACCTTGCGTTGTGTCTTCTCGTCACCGTCCACGCCCGCCCTCCAGCTACTCCAAGATCAACCTGTGGTCTTATGGTATGACCGGAGTCTAGCGAGGATACCGACGCGCCATGAGCAGTGTCAACTGACCGCCTGCGCGCCATAGCCTTGGAGGAGTCAGATGAAAGTCCTCATCACCGGCGCCAGCGGGCGCGTGGGCACCGCCGTAAGGCCACACTTGCGGCGCAACTTCGACTTGCGACTAACGGACCTACGGCCACCTACGACGGCTTGCGCTAGCAACGAGGAACTCCACCTCGGCGACCTGGCCAACCCTGCCTCCGTGGCGGCCGCGATGGCCGGCGTCGACGCCGTCATCCACCTCGCCTGCGTGCACGGTCTTGGCCTCGACTTCGACTCTTCGCTAGAGCCCAACTACCGCGGTACTCTCAACCTCCTCCAAGAGGCGGCCCGCGCGGGCGTCAAGCGCTTCGTCTACGCCAGCAGCCACCACGTGCTTGGCGCCTACCCTCGTGCGGGATTCACTGCGGAAGGCAAGCACGTCGCACCAGACGCCTTCTACGGCTTGAGCAAAGCGTTCGGCGAGGCGGCCTGCGCCATGTACGCGTCGCGTTTCGGGTTACCGACGTTCGTCGTCAGGATCGGCAACGCCGACCCCAAGGTCGGCGACGAGCGCAGCCTGCGCATGTGGACGAGCGCCAGCGACCTAGCCGAGTTGTTCACGCTCGGCCTGAGCATGCCAGGCCTGGGGCACGAGGTCGTGTACGGCACCTCCATCTGCCCGGAACCGCTTTTCGATAATCGGCGCGCCTTCGAACTCGGCTACACGCCGCGCGACCGTTCCGAGGACAACCTCGCCCCCGACTACCTAAGCGCGGACGACATGGGACCAGAGCGCGGCAGGCAGTACGTTGGCGGCGCATACGCCGTCGCGCCACTACCGCTCGTTCAGGAGCGACCATGAGAGTGGCGAGCGTAGAGACGACCATCGTCGAGATCCCCTTCGACGACGGCGGCAGAGGCGTAGGCATCACCCCGACCACGTGGAACACCCTCGAGATCCTCCTCGTGCGCGTCACGGACGATGAAGGCAACGAGGGTTGGGGAGAGGGGTTCGGCTACTTCACCGTCGACGCAACCAAGGCGCTGGTAGACCGCCTGATAGCTCCCGTCCTCAGGGGCGAAGTCGTAGAGGACATCGCTGCCTGGAACCTCCTCATGCAGCGGCGCCTGCACCTGTTCGGACGCTACGGCGTGACCATGTTCGCCCTCTCGGGGATCGACATGGCGCTCTGGGACCTGGCAGCCAAGCGCGCAGGAATGCCCCTCCACCAGTTGCTCGCCCCAGACGTGAAAGCGCGCCGCGTGCCGTTCTACGCGAGCCTCGTGCGCTACGCGGACGCCGAGCAGATAGCGCGTACGTCCGTCATGGCGTTGGAGGCGGGCTTCACTGGCTTGAAGCTCCACGAGTTGACGCTGAGGGACATCGAGGCCAGTCGCGCGGCCGCAGGGGCGGGCGTACCGATCGCGGTCGACGTGAACTGCAACTGGTCACTCAGCCAGGCGGCCGAGCTGACGCCAGCCCTCGAGGACCTCGGCGTCTCGTGGCTGGAAGAGCCCGTCTTCCCACCGGAAGACTTCGAGTCGTTGGCTAGCCTGCGGGGCGCTGGGCTCAAGATCGCAGCGGGTGAGAACTGGTGCACGGCCGAGCAGTTCGCTGCGCCGCTACGCATGGGTGCCATCGATTACGCGCAGCCGAGCGTCACCAAGGTCGGCGGCGTGACGGAGTTCATGCGAGTTGCCGAACTCGCACGCGAGCACGGCACGCCGCTGCAGCCGCACTGCCCGTACTTTGGGCCCGGCTTCTTCGCCAGCCTGCATCTGGCCGTTGCGGTGCCAGAGGTCAGGGAGTTGGAGTACCACTTCGTCAAGCCGGAAGCCTGGCTAGCTCACCCGGGCGCACCCGGCGCGGACGGCTCCTTCGCCGTGCCGCAGGAGCCAGGCCTAGGGTTCGTCCCAGACGCCCAAGTCCTTGAACGCTACACGCGCGGGCCGAGCTGAAGCGCAGGGGCTAGCCGCCTGCGGCTTCAGCGCGCAACGTCGCTCGGGCCGCTACCGGCGGCGAGCGCCTCGACTTCGCGTAGGTCTAGGTCGGGCAGGTCGCCTGCCCAGGTGGATTTCAAGGAGGCGCTCGCCACGCCGAGCGTGAGCGCAGTGGCGGGGCCTCTTCCGCGCAGGTGGCCGCTCAAGAAGCCAGCGAGGAAGGCGTCTCCGCGACCGATGCGCCCCTCGGCGGCGCTCGGGAGCGCAGGTTGCTCGATGACGCCGTCAGGCAGGCCGTGAACGCTGGCGCCTGCCGCGCCCCTCGTCACTACCAGTAGCGCGTTGGGCGCGGCGCGCTGGACGTCGGCTAGGCCGCCGTACAGCGCCAGCGCGTCGCGCTCGGCCACCACCACCACCTCCGCCGACGCGAGCAAGGGCGCCGCGTGCAGGGCGGCCTCGGCGGGCGTCGCCAGGCGGCTACGGTGATTGACGTCGAACACCCTCATGACCCCGGCTTCGCCGGCCGCGCGCCACAACTCGGCTGCTGCGGCGCGTGGCCCGTCACCGAGGGCGAGCGTAATCCCGGACGTGACCAACGCGTTCGCGTCACTCAGCACGCCAGCCGCCAGCGCAGCGGCGGCCGACTCGGCGCCCACGTTGGTGAACGCGGAGTGTGAGCGGTCGTAGGCGACGCTCGTGGCGCGCGGGGCGACGCCCTCCTCTAGGAAGTACAGGCCCATGCGCCCAGCGCCGCGCTCCACGAACGTCACGTCGACGCCTCGGCCCCGAAGCTCGCCAAGCGCTCGCTCGCCCAGCTCACCATCTGGCAAGCGCGAGTACCAGCGGGCGCGCAGCCCAAGGCCGGTCACTCCGGCAGCTACGTTCGCTTCAGCGCCGCCGACGCGCAGCGTCAAGTTGCTCGTGCCCCGCAGGCGCTCGGCCCTAGGAGGGGAGAGGCGCAACAGGGCCTCCCCGAACGCAACGACCAGCGGCGCGTTCACGGCCGCTGCGTGTGCGGAGGCAGGGCCGCGGTGATGGCCAGGCAGGCGTTCGTCATCGCTTGGAGGCGCTCGCTGCCGAGACGACCTTTCGGGATCAGGTCGGAGCCTAGGCCAACGCCGATGGCGCCAGCCCCCAACCACTCCCGAACCGCGGCAGGCGTTGCCTTGATGCCGCCCGTGACGAGCACGCGCAGTTGTGGGAGGGGTGCGAGTAGGCTCTTCAGGTAGCCGGGGCCGAACGTGGCCGCGGGGAAGAGCTTGACCACCGCCGCCCCGGTAGCGTGGGCGCGCCACGCCTCCGTCGGCGTAACTACGCCAGGCACGAACGGCGTGCCGCTCGCGAGGCTCCAGGCCAGCACGTCCTCTGCCAGCACGGGGCCCACGAGGAACGTGGCGCCGGCAGCGGCGAACGCCTTGGCTGACGCCACCGTCGCTACCGTGCCAGCCCCCAGTGCAAGGTCGGGCATCTCCGCGCTGACGACGCCCTGCAGCTCGCGGAAGATCTCGACCGCGCCAGGCACGCGGTCGGCGAACTCGAACGCCCGCACCCCGCCCGCGTAGCATGCCCGCACGGCCTCTACGACGGCAGTGATGTCGGTGTCAGCGTGTACGGGCACTATGCCGGCCCGCGCGACGATGTCGAGCACCGCGCCACTCATGCGGTTTGAGTGCCCGCGCCGCGCGGCCAGCGCCGCCGCGCGACGATGTCGAGCACCGCGCCACTCATGCGTTGCCGCCAGCACGCGTCAGGGCGGCGTACACGCCCTGCAAGTACATGAGGCCAAGCGCGCGGTCGTTGAGGCCGTAACCGGGAATGCCGGTTTCGCCCCAGATCATGCGCCCATGGTCCGGCCGCAGCGGGCCGGAGAAACCGCCAGCGACGAGGGCCGCCATGACCGCCACGAGGTCCACGTCGCCTGCCTCGGGCGTGTGGTCGACCTCGTGAAACTCGCGCTCGCCGCGGCGTTTGACGTTGCGCGCGTGAACGAAGTGGGTGCGTTTGGCGAAGCTGCGCGCCATGGCAGGTAGGTCGTTCTTGGCGCTGGCCCCAAGCGACCCCGTGCAGAACGTGAGACCGTGAGCCGGACTGCTCGAGCAGTCGAGGACGGCTTGGAGCGCGGCGGCGTCACCAACTATCCGCGGGAGCCCGAAGATCGGCCAGGGCGGGTCGTCCGGGTGGATGGCTAGGCGCACGCCAGCCGCCTCTGCGACTGGCGCGATCGCCTCGATGAAGTAGCGGTAGCGGACGAGGAACTCCTCGTCAGTAACGCCTGCGTAACGGTCGAACAGTCCCTCCAGCTCTGCCGCCGAGTATGCCTGCGGCCAGGCTGGTAGTTTCGGCAGGCCTTTCGACAGGTCGATGGCGTCTAGCTGCGCCTGCGAGTAGGACACGACGCTCGAGCCGTCAGGCAGGCGGTAGTCGAAGTCCGTGCGCATCCAGTCGAAGACGGGCATGAAGTTGTAGCACACTGTGCCAACCCCGGCCTCCCCGAGGCGGGTGATGGTCGTGGCGTAGGCCTCGATGTAGCGGTCGCGTTCGGGGCTCGCGAGCTTGATGGCCTCGTGGACGCCGACGCTCTCTACCACCGTCCACTCGAGGCCAGCCGCACGGCACAGTTCCTGGCGTTCGAGGATGGCGGACGAAGTCCAGGCCTCTCCGACGGGCACGTTCTCGAGCGCCGTTACGACGGTGCGCACGTTCGGTACTTGGGCGAGGTAGGCGAGTGGGACGTGGTCGTGAGGGCCCCACCAGCGGAAGGTGAACTGGACCGCGCTGCCGCGCTGAGTAGCGCTCATGCCTGCGGCCCGAAGATGAGGCCGTTTACCGCGTACTGGTCGGACATCGTGAGAGCTTATCATCGCTCATGAGCGCGTGGTGGGCGATGCCCTCCGGCCGCGACCAGGTGAGGTGGCCGACGCGATAGGGTCTAGGGCGTATGGATGAGCTGCTGACGAACACCCCGCTACCAGACTTTCTAGGGAGCACGGCACAAGCGTGGGCAGTCACCCAGCCGCTGCTCACCACCTTGGTGGTGGC
>JBIQMD010000101.1:0-6168 GCA_044463725.1 Truepera radiovictrix | reverse complement strand
GGCGCGAGGCGACCTCGGCATGCCGTTCCGCGCCAGGATGCCGGTTAGCGCGCTCCTCACACAACACTTCCGGGCCACCCTCGTGTTGGCAAGCATCGCCATCGCCGTCGCGACGCTACTCGGCGTGCTGCTAGGCATCACGGCGGCCCGCAGGCGCAACTCCGTCGTCGACCTCGGGATCACTTCCGTGTCGGTGCTCGGCATCAGCACGCCGGCGTTCTTCCTTGGCATCTTGCTCATCTACCTCTTCTCAGTGAAGCTACGGGTGCTCCCAGTGGCTGGCAGCGTCAGCCTCAAGGGCCTCGTGCTGCCCACCGCCACGCTCGCCGTCGCTAGCCTTGGCACCATCGCGCGCTTCGCGCGCTCGAGCCTCCTTGAGACGATCGGCAACGACTACGTTCGTACGGCTACCGCCAAGGGTCTCTCGCGGGCGCGCGTTGTCAACAAGCACGCCCTGCGCAACTCTCTCATCCCCGTGATCACCATCGTCGGCCTGCAGTTCGGCTTCCTCCTCTCCGGCACGGTCATCGTCGAGACCGTCTTCAACTACCACGGTCTTGGCTGGCTGCTCATCCAATCAGTCGAGGCGCGCGATTACCCTGCGGTGCAGGGCCTCATGCTCGTGTTCGCACTGCAGTTCATCGCCATCAACTTGATGGTCGATGTCCTCTACGGGCTGATAGACCCGCGGATCACGTATGACTGAGAGCGTGGCGCCCGCCAAGCGGACGAGGTCAGGCTTCTCACGCAGCGCCCTAGGCAAGCTGTTGCGCCACCGCAGCGGCTCCGTTGGCCTCGTACTTACGGCCATGTTCGTCGCCCTCGCGGTGGTTGGGCCCTGGATAGCGCCATACTCGCCCTCCGCGCCCAACTACGCGCATTTGGCCGCAAGCAGTAGCGCTGAGCACTGGCTGGGCACGGACGCTTTCGGGCGCGACACCCTAAGCCGCATCTTGGCCGGCGCACGCTACTCCGTGACCATCGGCCTCGCCGCCACCCTCATCGGTGCGCTCATTGGCGGCAGCTGGGGGGTGCTCGCTGGCTTCCTCGGCGGCTGGTTCGACAACCTCTCGATGCGCTTGGTCGACGTGCTCTTGGCGTTCCCAGGCATCCTCATCGCCATCGGGCTAGTGACCCTCACGGGACCAGGCGTCGGGCCGGTCGTGTTCGCCTCCGCGGTCTTCGGCATCCCGGTTTTCGCGCGCCTAGCGCGCGGATCGACACTCGAAGTGAAGAGCCGTGCCTTCATCGAGGCCGCCAACGCGCTCGGCATGCAGCGGCTGAGGATAATGGGCATGCACGTCGTTCCACAGGTCATCGCGCCCATCTTGGTCTACGCCACCCTCCGCAGCGGCTCCACCCTGCTCGTTGCTTCCGGCCTCTCGTTCCTTGGGCTCGGCGTGCAGGCGCCCGCGCCTGAGTGGGGTGGCATGCTCTCGGACGCTCAGTTGTGGCTGGCAGTTCAACCGCTGATGGCCTTCTCTCCCGGCGCGGCCATCACCCTCGCCGTGCTCGGCTTCAACCTGTTGGGTGACGGCCTGCGCGACGTCCTCGACCCCTCCGTACGGCGGTGAACACGCGGCGCGGTTAAGCTCTGCGTATGCCAGGGATTCATCACGTGACCGGCATCACCGGCAAGGTCCAGGCGAACGTCGACTTCTACAGCGGCTTGTTGGGCCTCCGGCTCGTGAAGCAGACCGTCAACCATAACGACGGGCAGGTGCTCCACCTGTTCTACGGCGATGGCGCCGCCAACCCAGGTAGCCTGCTCACGTTCTTCGCCTGGCCGGACGGGGCCAGCGGCAGGCGCGGGCACGGCCAGGCGGCGGAGGTCGGGCTGGCCGTGCCGCTCGACGCGATCGGTTACTGGACCTCGCGGCTGATCGAGCACGGCGTGAGATTCACGGGCCCGACGGTGGCTGGCGGCGAGACGCGCCTCGGGTTCAGCGACCCTGACGGCCTGCCTATCGTGTTGATCGGCTCCAAAGAAGTGCCAGCCGGCGCCCCGTGGTCCGGATCTCCCGTGCCTGCCGCCGCCCAGGTGAGGGGCATAGCTTCCGTGACCCTGTGGACGGAGCACGCCGCTGCCACGGGCGCCGCGCTGGAGGAATTGCTTGGGTTCGAACGCGGCAGCTCTGACGGCGCAATCACCACTTATCGCTTGGCCCCTGGTGTGGAGGGGCGCGGTCAGGTCGCGGTTCGTGACGTGCACGGCTTCTGGTCGAGTTCGGACGGCGCCGGAAGCATCCAACATGTAGCCTTCAGCGTGCCTGACGTGGCTGCGCTGGGGCGGGCGTACGACGCCGTGCTGCAGCGCGGCCTCGAGATCTCGAACGTGCGGGAACACGGTTACTTCCAGAGCATCTACTTCCGCGAGCCTGGTGGCGGCCTCATCGAGCTGGCCACCGAGGGTCCCGGCTTGACCTTGGATGAGACAGTGGCGGAACTAGGCACGCACCTCACGTTGCCACCCGACCTCGAGGCCAAGCGTGCAGACGTCGAGGTCGTCATGCCGCACTTCTCGCCGCCTGGTTCCAAACGGAGGCCAGAGCGCGACCTCGGCTGGACGCACCGTTACGTGCCAGGCAGTGGCGGAGCAACGCTGCTAGTGCTGCACGGGAGCGGAGGCAGCGAGACGCAACTCCTGCCGCTGGCTAGGCGCGTTGGAGGCGGAGCCAGCTTGTTGGCGCCGCGCGGCCGCTCCACGGGCGAGGAGGCACTGCGCTTCTTCGCACGCAGGCCGGACGGTAGCTTCGACCAAACCGAACTCGATCACGAGGCCGACGCCTTGGCGCGCTTCGTGACGGAGGCTGCGGACTGGTACGGCTTCGACCCGCAGCGCGTTGCCATCCTTGGTTACAGCAATGGGGCGCACATCGGCGCGGCGGCGCTGGCCCGCAACCCAACTGCCTTCGCGGCCGCCGCGTTACTGCGCACGGTGGCGCCGTTCGCACTGCCTGCCACCGTCGACCTGAGCGGCAAGCGCGTGCTCATGCTGCAGGGCGTGGGCGACCACCTGCTGCGCGGCCACGCCGACACCCTGCTCGCCGACTACCTGGCGGCGGCCGGCGCTGAGCTGCAGGTCACGACCGTGCCAGGCGGGCACTACCTCGGTCCGGAAGACGAGGTAGTGCTGCGGGCCTGGTTTGGCGGCGCCAACTGATGCCTGACGCCCTTCCGAGCAACCAACCCTGTCACTCAAGCGCGGCCGCGTTGGCGGGGGCGGTGCTCCCCGGCGGGATAGTCGACGAGGCGGTGCGCCTCTCGAAGGGCTTCGCTGACCCAACGCGGGTGCGGATTCTGGGGTTACTGCGCCTTGGTGAGGTGTGCGTTCACCAGATCGTCGACGCGCTCGAGCTCGAGCAGTCTGCTGTCAGCCACCAGTTGCGAACGCTACGCTCTGCGCGGCTCGTGTGCCACACGAAGCGCGGCCGCCACGTGTACTACCGCCTGGCGGACGAGCACGTTGCCGCCATGCTTGAAGCGGTCTTGTCGCACAGCCGCGAGGCCTGAGGGCGCCTGCGGCCTGGCGCCGCCGCACCCGCCAGAGCGCTAGACGACGAGGTGGGGCACCGGACCCGACATATGAACGATTTGTCATATATACTTGAGCGCCGGCCAGGAGGTGCGGCGCGCATGGCGATCGCGAGGTTCGAAGTCCAGCAACTCTTGCCCGGCCACGCGGCAGCGGAGGACGCTTGCACTCGCCGCCTCACCGAAGCCATTGCAGCCAGCGCCGGGGTGCGGGCCGCGCAGCTCGAGAGCACGACCGGCGCGGCCGTCGTGAACATCGACTACGACTCCGCCAGCTTGGCGCCAGCCGAGCTAGAGCACCTGGCCGCCGCGGCTGCCGCGGACGTAAGCGCGCGCTTCGAGCACCACGAGTACCGGCTGGCCGGGTTGCACTGCAGCGACTGCGCCGCCAAGGTGTCTGCCGTAGCTGGCCGCATTGCAGGCATCTTCGACGCGCGGGCCAACTACGCAACGGAGAAGCTGCTACTCACCCTGGACAACAGCGTGGCGCAACCGGCTAGCGTGGTTTCCGCCATCGAAGGACTCGGTTACCGCGTGCTGAAAACACCAACGGCGGCCAGCTCCGTCGACCGGGGCGGAGTTGCCGACAAGGCCTCGGCCGGCAGCTGGCGCCTGCCAGCGGACTTGCGGCTGAGCCTCTTCGCTGGCGCGGCGCTCGTCGTTGGCTTTGCGCTGCAAAGCGCGGGTGCGCCGAGCTGGGCGTGGTTGAGCGCCTACCTGCTCGCGTATGCGGCGGGCGGCTGGCATGCCACCAACCACGCAGTGCGGGCCGCCGCCAGGGGACGTTTCGACATCGACCTGCTGATGGTGGTGGCGGCGTTGGGTGCGGCCAGCCTCGGCTCCTGGGCCGAGGGCGCGCTCCTCCTCTTCCTCTTCAGCCTCGGTCATGCGCTCGAGCACCTCGCGATGAACCGCGCCCGCGGCGCCATCCGCGCCCTCGGCGGCCTCACGCCCAAGTTCGCGCGCGTTCGCAGGGGCGGCATGGAAACCGAGCTACCGATCGAACAGTTGCGGATCGGCGACGTCGTCATCGTGCGGCCGGGCGAGCGCATCCCGGCGGACGGGCAGGTAGTGAGCGGCGCCAGCCACGTCGACCAGGCGCCCATCACGGGCGAAAGCATGCCGAGCGCCAAGGGCGTGGGTGACGAGGTCTACGCTGGCACCATCAACGCCGACGGCGCCCTAGAAGTGACAACGAGCCGCGACCCTGAGGACAGCACGTTGGCGCGCGTGATCAAGGCGGTCGAGTCAGCGCAGAGCGCCAAGGCTCCAAGCCACCGCCTAACGGAGCGCTTCCAGCGGGTCTTCTCCCCCGCCGTGCTCGGCGCCACCGTGCTGCTCGTTGCGCTACCGCCGCTCTTCGGGGTGCCGTTCGAGGAGAGCTTCATGCGCGCCATGGTGCTCCTAGTCGCCTCTAGCCCATGCGCCCTCGCGCTTGCCACGCCGTCGGCGGTCCTGGCAGGCATCGCTCGCGGCGCCCGTAGCGGTGTGCTCATCAAGGGCGGGGCGCACCTCGAGAACGCTGGCATGGCCGACGTTGTCGTGTTCGACAAGACGGGCACCCTCACGCGCGGGCGGCCGCAACTAACGGACGTCGTGCCAATGGGCGTGGGCGAGGAGCAACTCTTGCGGCTGGCGGCAGCACTTGAGAGCCGCAGCACCCACCCACTGGCCACCGCAGTGCTACAGGGGGCGGAAGAGCGCGGCGTTGCCATTGCGGCCGTGGCCGACTTCGCTCACCGCGCCGGTCACGGCCTGGCCGGGAGCGTCGACGACGCCTTCGTCATCGTCGGCAACCGCGCGCAGTTGACGAAGGCGGGCGTAGAACTGAGTCCAGCTGCAGAGGCGAGCGCGGCCGCGCTCGAGCAGCGCGGCAAGACGACCATCTTCGTCGCGGTCGGTGACGGCCAGAACACCCCGGTAATTGCCGGCATCCTCGCAGTGCGGGACGAGCCTAGGCCCGAGGCGGCGGCCGCTATCGCCAGCCTGCGTCGCCTAGGCATCAAGCACCTCGTAATGCTGACCGGCGACAACGAGCTGGTCGCACGCGCAGTGGGCGCCGAACTAGGCCTAGACGAAGTCCACGCCGCGCTCCTGCCGGAAGACAAGGCGCGCCTCGTACGTGAGTTGCGTGCGCGCTACACCCGCGTGATCGTCGTGGGCGATGGGATCAACGACGCCCCGGCCATGGCGGCGGCCGACGTCGCCGTTGCGATGGGCGGTGCAGGCAGCGCAGTCGCCCTCGAGACCGCAGACGTTGCGCTGATGGCCGACGACCTCAGCAAGCTCCCGTACGCCATTTCACTATCTCGCGCCAGCAAGCGCATGATCTTGCAGAACCTGTTCGTTAGCCTCGGCGTCATCGCGCTGCTCTTGCCAAGCGCCCTGTTCGGGCTGGCCAGCATCGGGGTCGCGGTGGTCATCCACGAGTCGAGCACTCTGGTAGTCGTCGGCAACGCCCTCAGGCTGCTGCGCTTCAAGGGTCGGGGCGTCACAGCAGCGTAGCCACTACTGGCGCATGCTTGGGCATGACATCTGCCAACGTGCCGGCGCGTGACGCCGGCCCGGCAGTTCTGCTTGCTGCAGTGCTCGGGTCCAGCATGGTCTTCCTCGACGGCACGACGGTCAACGTTG
>JBIQMD010000100.1:0-6202 GCA_044463725.1 Truepera radiovictrix | reverse complement strand
CCTGTGGCCTTTCGCTCCGGAGGCGAACGCTCTATCCGACTGAGCTACGGGCGCCCAACGCGACGACGTCGCTGAGGCGAACAGCAATATAGCACTTGCCACGTATGCGGCTCTCACCATGCGGTCTGGTACACTCCGGGGCGTGCTTCGAATCTGCCACGACCACTGGCGACGCCATTATCGGCGCTTCGGCGCGCACCCTGAGGCCCACCAAGGCAGTAGGTTCCAATTTGTTCAAGTCACGCGGGTACCGTGGGCGGCGCTAAGACACCAGCCTAGGTACCGGGAGGAAGTCAACTAGATGAAGCTCAGCAAGCGCTCGAACACGATCATCTTGTGGGTCGTTTCCATTGGCCTACTGGCGGGCATGGTGCTCATGTTCACGCCTGGCCTAGGCGTGACCGGCGGCGGTGCCGTCAAGGGCGTCGCCCAGGTCGTGGTGAACGGCCAAACCCTGTACGACTCGGACTTGCAGCAGATCCGCAGCAATGCGCTGTTCAACACCGTCACGGACGGCGAGGTTGGTCAGGACCTCCAGCGCCTCATGGTCGATGAGATCGTGCGCAACACGGTTCTCGATCAGGCAGCTGCACGGGTGAGCATCAGCAGCGGCCAAGTGCGCAAGGCCGTCAACGACTTCCGCGTCGAGCGCGGCGTCGATGGCGGGCGCAACGACCAGGCCTACCTCCAGCTCATCGGCAGCGCCGGCTTCTCTGACCAGGGCTTCCGCGACTACATGAAGGGCCAGCTCCGCTTGCAGGAGTGGGAGAACCGCTTGGTCAAGGACGTCACGGTTTCTGACGCCGAAGTGCAGGCTTACTTCGAGTCGCACCGCTCCGCCTACCAGTCCGAGGAGAAGATCGTCGCACGGCAGCTCGTCGTTGCCGATAAGGGCCTCGCTGAGAGCCTGCGCCGTCAAGTCTTGGCTGGCGCCGACTTCTCCACCATCGCGCGCGAGAACAGCCTCGAGCTGGCAGACCGCGACGGCGCCGTAGGTGCGGCAGCAGGCTCGACGGAACCACAGGCCGTCGGTCGCCCCGCACTCCCGACGGTAGTCGCCAACGCGGCCTTCTCGCTGCGTGGCGCTGGCATCACTGACGTCATCGTTTACAACGAGCGTTACTACGTCGTCGAGGTTGAGGATTATCAACCCGCTGCCGACCTCTCGTTCGCCGACGCCAGCCCGACCGTTGCAGATGACGCGTTGAACGCCAAGAAGGCCGGCATCGTCGAGGACGAGCTGGAGAAGCTCCGCGACGCCGCCGTCGTGTCGTTCCCGGCAGGCAGCACGCTGTCGTTCAACAACCCAGTGCTCGCCACCGTTGGCACGCATGAGATCAAGGCAGTTCAGCTGGACCGCGCGCTCTACACGAACACGCAGATCCAGCAGGCGCTTTCGCCGCAGACGGCCGATCTCATCGTCGGCCTCTTCAAGCCGACCGTTCTCAACCAGCTCATCGACACGGAAGTCGCGTACCAGAGCGCCAGCTCGCTTGGCGTGCCGCTCGTCGGTACGCGCAGCGGCATCGCTCAGGCGGCCCTCAACTTCGTTGGCCGCGATGCGACCGCCACCGAGCCGGAGATCGAGAAGTACTACGCCGACAACCAGTCGCTCTACACGCTGTCCGCAGAGGCCACCGTCACGAAGGCGGAGTTCGCTACCCAGGCCGCTGCCGAGGACTTCCGCGCCGCCCTCCTCGCTGGGGAGGACACTGCTGCTGCCAACGAGGCGTCCGCAGGCACCATCACGGAGCTAGGGCGGGTCAAGCCAGGCGACCTCCAGGCGGAGTTCGATACTGCCCTCTTCTCAACAGACGCGTTCGACGCGCTCCCGGGTGGCAGCTTGGCCGTAAGCGACATCCTCGTGCTGCAGGTACCGGATGAAGCCGCCGCTGACGCGACCGCAGCTGACGCGACCGCGACTGACGCCACCTCGGCCGACGCGACCGCCGCGCCTGCAAGCGAAGACGTAGCCGGCGACGGCGGGGTAACCACGCCAGCAGCCGCCACCAGGGACGCCTTCGTAGTGCTCGTTGCCGACCGCGTTCCGGCGCGCGTACGGAGCCTTGCCGACGTGCACGCGCAAGTCGAGCAGGCCGTCGTCGCACAGAAGCGTCAGGTCGAGCGCACGGCGTGGCTAGCCGACAAGCGCGCGCAGATCACGGTCGTCGAGACCGCGAACCCTGCCCTCGTCCTGCCTACCGATTCGCTGCCAGGTGCAACTGCACCAGACGGCGCGGCAGCAGGTGACGCCGCGCCAGACGGCACGGCACCGGACGGCGCGGCACCGACCGAGGCGCCAAGTACCACCAACTGAGCTGGACCAACGCGAGTCGGGGCGGTCACTCGAAGTGGGAGTGGCCGCCCTTCTCTTAGGAGGGCAACGCATGGCAGTACCAAGCAATGAACCAGCGCCGAGGGCGCTCATCAGTGTCTCTGACAAGCGCGGGCTTCAGGAACTCGCTGGCGGGCTCGTGGCCTTAGGCTACGAGTTGGTGAGTACGGGTGGAACGCTGGCCGCGCTGCGCGGCTGGGGCCTGCCTGCCGTTGCCGTTGCCGACGTGACGGGTTTTCCCGAGATCCTGGACGGGCGCGTCAAGACTCTGCACCCGAAGGTTCACGGCGGCATCCTTGCCCGGCGCGAACCGGGACACTTGGCCGAGCTGGCGCGCCACGAGATAGCGCCAGTCGACGTTGTGGTAGCGAACCTCTACCCGTTCCGCGAGACGGTCGCTCGGCCAGACGTGACGTTCGCTGAGGCCGTAGAGCAGATCGACATCGGTGGCCCAAGCATGCTGCGTGCGGCGGCCAAGAACCACGCTGATGTGGTTGTCCTCGTAGACCCGGAAGACTACGCGACCACGTTGGAGGCTCTCGCCCGCGGCATGACGCCAGCCGAGCGCCGCGACCTGGCGCTCAAGGCCTTCGCGCACACCGCTGCTTACGACGCCGCCATCGTCGCCTACTTGAGCCGCGATGAGGAGCTGCCGCGTCATTTGACCGTTGCGCTCGAGCGGGCAGAGGTGCTGAGGTACGGGGAGAACCCTCACCAGTCCGGCGCTCGCTACCGTGAGGTTGGGGCAACGTCCATCTGGGACGCTGCCAAGTTGCACTCTGGGCTGGCGCTCTCGTACCTGAACCTGTTCGATGCAGAGGCCGCGTGGCGCCTTGCGCACGACTTGGCGGCACACGCGCCAGCCTGCGTGATCGTGAAGCACGCGAACCCCTGTGGCGCAGCCTGGGGTGAAGACCTGAGCGCGGCGTACGAGCGGGCATTCGACGCAGACCCGAAGTCGGCGTTCGGGGGAGTAGTGGCGTTGCCAGGCATCGTCGACCTGTCCCTGGCCGAGCTCATCGTGGCGCGGCCGAAGGCCGACGTCGTGCTGGCTCATGGTTACGCGACCGAAGCCCTCGAGCTGCTGGCGCGCAAACGCAAGAACACCCGCATTATCGAACTGCCTGCGCCGCACGCCGCTAGCTACGGGCTCAGGCGCCTAGACGGCGGCTTCCTGCTCCAGGGGCCGGACGAGGTGGTCCTCGACCGTACGCAGTGGCGTGTCGTCACCTCCAAGCAGCCGACTGACGAGCAGTGGCGCGACGCGGTCATGGCTCAACTCGTGTGCGCCGCGACGTCCTCCAACGCCATCGCGTTGGTGGCTGGCGGCTGCGCCGTTGGGATCGGCGCCGGGCAGCAGAGCCGCGTAGACGCGGCCGAGATCGCCGTTCGTAAGGCCGCTGGGCGCGCCGCTGGCGGGGTGTGCGCCTCGGACGCGTTCTTCCCGTTCCGCGACGGTCTCGATGCAGTGGCCGCCTCCGGCATCGGTCTGGTCGTACAGCCGGGTGGGTCCATTGCCGACGACACCATCGTCGCGGCCGCCAATGAACTTGGCATTTCCATGGCGTTCACGGGCGAAAGGCACTTCAGGCATTGAGGTTTTGCCGCGCTGAACGGCCTTGTCTGCCGGAGCGCGGCCTTCTAGTGCAGGTACTACATCTGGTAGCTGGCGAGCCTGGCGGTGCTTGTGCTTGTAGGCGCGAGCGCGCTACCGGGTTGTCTGGACGGTACGCCGGTGGTACTCTTCTGGTCGCGCTCATCGCTGACCAGGCGAGCCTTGCAGCTTTCCATTCGGCGCAACTCCAGTGAGATCGACCACATTGGGGTGGCAGTGAGCGGCCAGTGATCACTGGCGTGGCCCGCCACCAGTAGTATGCGCTAGACTTCAACGTACTAGAACTTGTATTTGACACAGAATCGAAGAAGCAATACATCGCCGCCTGAGCACGACCGTTCGTCGGGCGGCAGCCATAGCACGCAGTAGGTAGGTGGGCTAGACCACCCATCGTCCGGGAGGAACGTCATGCTCGACAACGCACAAACCAACCCCGAAATGAACGCAGGCTTCGACCCGCATGCGGTCACCATCGCCAAGCGCCAGTACTTCCAGCCAGGCGAGGAGTCGGTTGAGGCGATGTTCCGCCGCGTAGCCAAGTGGGTAGCCCAACCCGAGCGCGACGAGGTGCGTGACGAATACGCGGACCGCTTCTTCCAGCTCATGATCGACAAGCGCTTCTGCCCGGGCGGGCGCGTACTAGCTGGCGCGGATACCCTCCACGGCAACGTCCTCAACTGCTTCGTGCAAGACGGCGGTCCCGAGCTGATGGGCAGTGACGCTTGGGTACTCCGCCTGGCAAGCAAGCTCGCGCTCGTCACGAAAGTCGGTGGCGGCAATGGCGTCAACCTCGACCCCATCGGGCCTAAGCGCCACTTCACCGGGGCAACCGGGCGGCTGTACCTCACGATCAGCAACGCCCACGCCGATTACCACAAGGTCAGCACCGGCACCTTCCTCGACCTCGTCAAGGGTGAGATGGTCACGCGCGGGTACCGCGCGGGCACGTTCGTCGAGCGCGACCACCTGCCTGCCGAAGTAGAAGTGCGCCTCGTCGGCGACTCGGTCGACGACATCTGGCAAGCCGCCGCAGACGCTGTTACCACCATTCTGGCTGGCCGCGACGTGGTCATCGACCTCTCCGACCTCCGCGCAGAAGGCACCCCGGTGGCGGGTTCCGGCGGCTCGTCAAGCGGACCGTCGTCCTTCGCCGTCGAGGTTTACGACAACTTCGCAGTGTGGGCCGGGCTAGGAGGCGCCAGCTTCGCTGGGCCCGTCGCGACCTTGCGTTACGTCTTCGCGCCGACGCTGAGAGCCATCAGGCAGGGCGGCACGCGGCGTGGGGCGGGCATGGCTACGCTCGCCATCACTCACCCAGACGTCGACGACTTCATCACCGCCAAGGACCTCGACCGCGAGCGCGGCGAGGGCGACATCAGCACCTTCAACATCTCGGTGCTCGTGTCCGACGAGTTCATGGAGCAGGCTAGCGGCGAGCAGGGCCGCGGCAAGCTCTGGGAGATCGCGCGGCACGCGTGGGCGACGGGCGAACCCGGGCTCATCTACGTCGACCGTATCAACGAGCACAACCCCATGCGCAGTGCGCTCGGCGACATCAAGAGCACCAACCCTTGCGGCGAGATCCCCCTCTACGCCGGCGAACCGTGCGACCTCGGCGCCCTCAACCTGGCCGCTTACGTCACCCAGCGCGACGTCGGCCTCAGTGGCTACGACTTCGAGGGCTTCGCGGCCGACGTCGCTACCTGCGTCCGCTTCCTCGACAACGTGCTAGACGTGAACCGCTTCGCGCTAGAAGACAACCGTGAGATGAGCATGAAGCTGCGGCGCCTTGGGCTCGGCGTCATGGGCTTGGCCGACGCCCTCATCCTCATGGGTTACGGCTACGACTCCGAGGAGGGCCGGGACGCCGTGAGCGCCATGATCGGCGCCTTGCGCAACGCCGCAGCGGCCACGTCGCAGGCGCTAGCTGTCGAGCGCGGCCCGTTCCCCCTCTACGACGTCAGTGACCTCACCACCCCGCGGCGCAACGTCGCGATCCTTACCGTCGCCCCGACCGGCACCACCAGCATGCTCATGGGCGTGTCGTCAGGCGTCGAGCCGGTGTTCGCGCCGTTCATCTACCGCAAGATCGGCACCGAGTACCACGCCCTCATCCACCCCCTCTTCCAGGAACTCCTCGAGGAGCACGCTGCGCACCCCAACTACAGCAAGGGCGGCGGTTGGGATTGGGACAAGGTAGTGGCGGCCGTACAGGCGAACCACGGCTCGGTGCGCGGGCTGCACTTCATCCC
>JBIQMD010000099.1:0-6214 GCA_044463725.1 Truepera radiovictrix | reverse complement strand
GGCGCCGCCTTGGCCTTCGAGACGAAGCGCCAGACGGCTTTGTTGGAGGCCGGGCGGCCTGTGGTACAGGAGACTCGCGGCTGGAACGAGGGCGGGCAACGCACGTACTCGCAGAGGTCGAAGGAGACCGCAGCCGACTACCGTTACCTGCGCGACCCCGACCTACCTACGCTAACCATCGCTGAGGCCAGAAAGCGCGAGCTGGTCGAGAATCTGCCCGAGCTGCCGCAGGCCCGCGTAGCCCGCTACGTCGAGGTGGGCGTGCGGGTCGCCGAGGCGCTACAACTCGGCTACGACCAGCGGCTGGCCGGGTTCTTCGATGAGGCGATCGTCGCCTACGCTGGCCCACCCCAGGTGGTGGCCAATTGGTTGACGGGCGAAGTTGCTGGCCGGGCGAACGAGTTAGGTACGAGCGTGAGCGCTGCGAACCTGCAACCCGCAACGCTGGCGCGCTTGATCGGCCTCGTAGACGCCGGGACCCTCTCAATTACCGCCGCCAAGGAACTTGTGCCGGACCTGCTCGCAGGCGCAGACCCAGACGAACTCGTCGCGAGCCGCGGGCTCGGCCAAGTGAGCGACGCTGGGGCGCTAGAGACCTTAGTCAGCGACGTCATGACCGCCAATCCGGACCTAGTCGAGCGCGTTAGGGCCAACCCTAAAGCCATCAATGCCCTGCTCGGAAAGGTCATGGCGGCGAGCAAAGGCTCGGCCAATCCGGACCTGGCGCGGAGGTTGTTGGAAGAGCAGTTCAGTTAGCTAGTGGTTAGCTGTAAGGAGCGCGGCGCCCGTGGTTGGTGGGCGCCGCGCAGTTTGTTGGGGCCAGGTGTCTTTAGGGGGGTTAGCCTGCCGGGCCTGCCGGGCCTTGCGGGCCTTCCGGGCCTTGCGGGCCTTCCGGGCCTTGCGGGCCTTCCGGGCCTTGCGGGCCTACCGGGCCTTGCGGGCCCATTGGGCCCTCGGGGCCTTGCGGTCCTGCCAGCCCAGCAGGCCCGGCAGGGCCAACAGGACCCACCGGACCCGTGGCGCCTGTGGCACCTGTGGCACCAGCAGGCCCTACTGGCCCAACCGGTCCAGTAAGCCCGACCGGCCCTACTTCACCCGGTAACCCCGTAGGCCCAATCGGCCCAACGGGACCCGGGAGGCCAGCCACGCCCCGCTCGCCCTGCAGCCCGCGTTCGCCACGCGGCCCTGCCGGACCCATCGGCCCCATCGGACCAGCTACGCCAGTGAGCCCGATAGGTCCGACGGGGCCGGGCGCGCCAGTCGCCCCAGTTGGTCCGCGTTCACCTTGGGGTCCGGCCGGGCCTGCTATGCCCTGCCTGCCGCTGCAATCGAGGGCATCCGTGGCACCGTCAAGGTTGATGTCTTCTTCCAGGCCGGGCAAACCGTCACCGTTGAGGTCCCAGCACGCTAATCCGGCCGTCCCCGGTACTCCAGCTGGGCCAGCGGGGCCGGCCGGGCCGGTGGCGCCGCGTTCGCCCGCGGCCCCTGCTGGGCCGGCAGGGCCAACTTCTCCCGCCACGCCTGCTGGACCAGCCGGACCCTCAGGGCCAGCCGGCCCAGCTGGGCCAACCAACCCCGGCGCTCCCTGAGCGCCAGCCTCCCCGGCTGGCCCTGCAGGGCCGGTGGGCCCGGCCGGGCCCACCGGCCCAACTAGCGCGCCGGCGGCAACGTCAGCGCGCAGCGCAGCAATCTCGGCGCTCATCTCACCCAGTCGCGCTTGGGCGGCGTCGGAGCCGCAGGCGACCTTGGCGTCTACCAAGTTCACGGCCTGGCCGATCAGGTAGGCGACTTGGTACCCACTCAAGAACTCGTCACCGTGGAGCTCACCGTCGGGGAACGCCTCGGCTACGCCAAGCGCCCCAACGCGTTGCGCGGCGCCCGCCGCCCAGTGGTCAGGCGCCACGTCGGTGAACCGAAAGCCCGGGTCAGGGAGGCCAGCCATGGCGTCCGTGCAACCCGTTGCCAAGTCGACGCGCGTCAACAGCCGATCGACCAGAACAGCCGCTTGGTAGCCCGTCATGGGCGCTTCTCCGAGGAACGACCCGTCGGGGAAGCCAGTGTCGATGCCCTGGCTATTCAGTTCTTGGACCGCGCCACGGCCCCAATCGGAGCCGGACTGGGTGAGGCCCACCGTTAGCGTCAGGGCCAACAAGGTAGCCATCAGTACTCTCTTCATCACACTCCCGATCCTTGCAATGACGCCGCCCGCCAAGCGAGCAACGAGGTCACCAACGCGTGCGGTCATCATGCCTCACTGCTCCCCGTCGGCCCAAGATTCCGTCACCTGTGGGGTCGGCGATGCCGCACCACAAGCCGGGGCGTGAGAACGCTCCGACCGCTATCATCACCTGACGACATGAAGAGATCCCTCCTGTTCGCTGTCCTGCTACTAGCCTTGTGCTCCAGCGCACTAGCACAGGCGCCCTTGCCAGCCGACGCCGCCGCAGCACTTTCCGAGGCCCAGACATACGCGGCCCAGGCCATGGCCGCCTACTCCACTTACCTCCCCGACCAGCCGCTGTGGCGGAGCGCGTTCATGGCCGCAGAGACCGCGAGAGACTTGGCGCCAGGCCGACCAGAACCGCTGCGCTTCCTCGCGCAGGCCTACGGACTCACCGGCTGGACCGGCCGCGCATGGAGCGCATGGCAGGAGTACGTCGCCGCCGGCGGCTCGATGGACGCAAGTGCGCGCCAAGAGGCGGGAAGCGCTGCCTCCACACTCGGCTATCAAGCGTTCCAAGCAGGCAACCTTGGCCAGGCGATCGAACTACTTAGCAGCGCTAGCACCTACTTACCTAACGACGTCGACGTCGAGTCATGGTTGGGTCAGGCGTACTTGGCAGCTGGCGACGCGGCGGCCGCCGCACCTCACCTCAGCAAGGCGCTAGCAAAGCAACCACAACTCGAACCCCTCCTCGAACGCGCGCAACTCGGGGCCAACTACGGCCTCGAGAACGCCGATGCGTTCATTAGCGGCCGTAGCGCCTTCGCGGCGGGCGCCTACTCGACTGCGCTGCGTGACTTCCAACAGGCGGCAGAGTCGGCCCCCAACTTCCTAGGTGCAGTACGAGGTGTAGCTGCCAGCCTTGGCGCCCTTGGCGACGCCGAAGGCGCACTGCGCGCCTGGCGGCAAGTAGCGGCCCTGGCGCCAAACGACCCTGAAGCCAACGCGGCGATCGCAGACCTCGAGATTACTTTGGCCCCTACTGCGCCACCAGCCACGCCAGACGAACCCGCTCCTGCACCCGTGCCGGAACCGGCGCCAGCGCCAGAGCCGATGCCAGAGCCAATGCCAACACCAGCACCTACACCCACCCCGACTCCAACTCCGGCCCCGACGCCGACCCCGACGCCAGAACCGCCCCCCGCGCCGGAACCGACACCCGAACCGGTGCCCGAGCCGATACCCGCCCCAACGCCGACGCCCGCTCCGACACCGACGCCCACACCCACCCCGACGCCAACTCCGGCCCCTACTCCGATCCCGACGCCAGGGCCGTCGCCAATGCCCGCCCCTCGACCGAGCACGGGGCAGATCAGCCTGTACGACGGCTCGGTCACAGCCACTAGCGTGGCCGACGGCGGCCAGGGTGCGTTCGTCTTCCTCGACCCAAGCGCCTTGGCGGGCGCGGCGGTGGCCGCGGCATCCGATATCGCGTCCGGCACGCTGCACGTTAGGGTGGACGTCAGCTCCCAACCGAGCGACGCTCCTGCGCAGTTGCAGGTCTGCCTGGTGCCTGGCGACACCGCGGTGGTCAGCCCGCCGTGCACGGACTCGACTCGCCTGGTCGTGCATGGCGGCGGCACGGTGAGCGCCACGTTCCCGATGCGGTCACTCGCCAGCGAAGAACTGATCGACTGGACAAAGGGTCTCAGCCGCCTCCTGCTGGTGCTACGCGACGACGCCTCGAGGCCGCTCGATGAGCGCTACACGCGCGCGGCGGACGGCACCCCGATCGACCTGAGCCCGTACTACCCGATTACCTTGCACTTGCGCGTCGTCTTGGTGCCCGTCGGCGGCGCTTTTGCGGGTTGGAACTAGCGGACGTACTAGCCCGCGCCAGAGGCCTACCGCCCGATTCCCACGTAGTTCAACCCGGCTTCGCTGACGGCGCTCGCTTGCAGCAGGTTGCGGGCGTCTAGCAGCAGGTCGCCGCGCATGACTCCCGCCAGGGCCTGGAAGTCGAGGCGCCGGTACTGCGGCCAGTCGGTTACGACGACTAGGGCATCGCAAGCCTCGGCCAGTTCCAACTCGGTGGCGGCGTACTCGACGGGCAGGTCCGGGTAGAGGGCCTTGGCGTTCGGAATTGCGACGGGGTCGTGCACGCGCAGTACGGCGCCGCGGTCAACCAGCTCACGGATGAGGGTAAGGGCCGGCGCGTCGCGCAGGTCGTCCGTGTTCCCTTTGAACGCCAGGCCGAGCAGGCCGATGGTCGTCCCGCGCAGGACCTTGAGGTGGTGCTGCAGCTTCTCGACGACGTAGAGGCGCTGCCGCCTGTTGACGTCGACCGCTGCGCGCACGAGCGGCATCTGGTAGTCGTAGGAACCGCCGAGCGCGAGCACGGCCGCGGTGTCCTTACCGAAGCAGCTCCCGCCCCACCCGATGCCTGCGTTGAGGAACTTCCCGCCGATGCGGCTGTCCAGCCCGATGGCGCGGGCGACCTCGACCACGTCGGCTCCGACCTTCTCGGCCAGGACGCTGAACTCGTTGATGAAGCTGATCTTCGTCGCGAGGAAAGCGTTGGCTGCGTACTTCGTCAACTCGGCGCTGGTGGTGGTCGTGGTGATCAGCGGAGGCAACTCGAAGCGCTCGGGGCGCGGCGTGCCTGCTGGTGACTCGAACGTCTGCTCGAGGATCGGCGCGTACAGCTCGCGCATGACGGCCAACGGGTGCGGCGTGTCGCTGCCAACGACGATACGGTCTGGGTAAAGGCTGTCATGCACGGCCCGGCCCTCGGCGAGGAACTCTGGGTTGGAAGCCACGTGAACCTCGGCCTTCACCCCGCGCGCTGCCAACCGCCGCGAGATGATGCCGTGCACGTGCCGCGCGCTGCCTACCGGAACGGTCGACTTGTTGACCACCACGAGGCGGGCGCCTTCCTGAATGCGGTTGGCTAGGTCGGTGGCGGCGGCGTCGACGTACGTCAGGTCGGCGTCGCCGTTCTCCTTCGATGGGGTGCCGACGGCGATCAGGACGACGCCCTCACCGGCTAGTTCTGGGATGTTCAGCTGGAAGGTCGAACGCTGCCGACCCGCGGCCATCAGCTCGGCCAGGCCGCTCTCGTGGATGGTCGGCGTGCCCGCGTCCAGCTTCTCGACGATCTCTGGCTTCTTGTCGACGAACGTAACGTCGTGCCCAAGGTAGGCCAACGCGGCACCAGTGGTTAGGCCAACGTAACCCGTTCCGATCACTGTTACTTTCATGCTTCCATACTACGTTGGCCAGCGTTCTATTCAGGGCGAGCAACGGGAGAGAACCGCCTTGGGCCCCTCAGCTGGGCTATGGTTGTTAGCACCACAACATGGCGCACTGTTCGGCCGCGGCTTTCGCGCGCGAGCTGGCTGCGGCGCAAGCAGGGGGACGCCCGTGCTCACTTCTTTAGCAGTACACCTTCGCCAACAGCCGTTGCACAAACCGCCGCTGGCTCGGCGCGTCCTGCTCGTGCTCGTGCTTGCGCTCATGCAGGCCGCGCCAGCCCTGGCATCGGCAGCGTGCAGCCAGCGTCTGCACCTCGACCTAGCCGCGGCACGTGCTGCGCAGTCCGCGAGCACCTGGGCGCGGGAGGACGCAGTTGCCCAGCGCCAGACCGACCTCGCACTGGCGCAGCAGGGGATTACGGCAAGCATCGGTGCACGCCCGACCGTTGGATTAGGCAACGACACCGACCCGAGCGACGAGCTGTCTACCCTCGACATCGTCGGCTATCAGTTCGACGCTGCCGTCGGCTACCGTCATGACGAGGTAGCGATTGCCCGCGCCCGCGCCGCCCTAGTCACCGCCGAGGCCGCCCTCGCGGCGCAGCGACGCAACGACGTGCTAGACGCCCTCGTCGCGCTGAGCCGCTTGCGCGTGTCCGAACGAGCCGAGGCCGCGGCCGCTGCGGAACTGGAAGCGACACTCGCGGGACTCGAGCGCGCCGAAGGTACCGCCGATGAACGCCAGGCACGGCTCCAAGCGCGCCGCGCCGAACTGGCGGTGCAAGATGCGGCGGCC
>JBIQMD010000098.1:0-6250 GCA_044463725.1 Truepera radiovictrix | reverse complement strand
GCCGCCTGAAGGCGCTCGTGTGCACGACGCGGTCGCGGTCCTTCTGGAAGGCCGTACGATAGGCGCTCTCGCCCTCGGGGTGGATGCGTCCGCGCGACTCTACGGCTAGAGAAGCGTAAGGCGCCAACGTCAGTCTTTCGTTGCGCTCGAGCTGTTCTCGCGTCATCAACATGGTGGCGGTACCATACCAACCCATGCCCCTAGATCTCGATGCTCTCCTACGCACCTGCGTGCAGACCACCTACGACGCAGGTCGCCTCACCCTCGGCTACTTCGGCACCGACCCGCATGTCGAGTTCAAACCGGACGACTCGCCCGTAACGCAGGCGGACAAGGCAGCGGAGGAGCTGATGAGGGCGCGCCTCGAGGCCGCCTACCCCGACCACGGGATCGTCGGCGAGGAGTGGGGTACGACGCGGGACGGCGCTGAACTCAAGTGGTTCATCGACCCGATCGACGGCACGAAGAGCTTCATGCGCGGTGTGCCGCTTTACGCCGTGCTGCTCGGTTTGGAGGCCGCTGGCGAGGTAGTCGTCGGCGCGGCGTACTTCCCGGCCCTCGGCGAGATGCTGTGCGCCGCCAAGGGGAAGGGGGCGCAACTCAATGGCCGGCAGGTGAAGGTGCGCGGTACGACGACGTTGGCGCGCTCGTTCGTGTCGTTCACGGATGCCGGCTCGTTCGAGGCAACCGGCCGCGGCGCGGCCTGGGAGAGGGTCAAGGCCGCGAGTTACTACCGTGTCGGCTGGTCCGACGCGTACGGCCACGCGCTGGTCGCGTCAGGGCGGCTAGAGCTGATGCTCGACCCGGTGCTCAATGCTTACGACGCCAGCCCCTTCGGGGTGATCCTCCCAGAGGCGGGCGGGTACTTCGGTGATTGGGCAGGCAACCCCGGCATTCACGGGGGCGAAGGGTTGAGTACCTCCCTGCAACTCCTACCGGAGGTCCTTGGGCTCCTGACCGGCTGAGGTACGGTTACGCCCTGACCGTCCGCCGTCGAAGGCGGTAGTAAGCTCTTGGCAGATGGACCTCACCCTGAGACGCTCGACCCCAACTACTTGGATCGGTAACGTCGCCATCGGCAGCGGCCACCCAGTGGTGGTTCAGTCGATGACGAACACGGACACAGCGGACGCCGCCGCAACCGCCGAGCAGGTAGCCACCTTGTGGCGTGCGGGCAGCGAGATCGTGCGCGTTACCGTCAACGACGCCCGTGCGGCCGCCGCGATACCAGAGATCAGGCAGCGCCTTGACGACCAGGGCGTTACCGCGCCGCTCGTAGGCGACTTCCACTACAACGGGCACCAACTCCTCACGGCCTACCCAGTGATGGCGGCAGCGTTGGACAAGTACCGCATCAACCCAGGCAACGTTGGGCCAGGCAGGCGCCACGACGAGAACTTCCTGACCATCATCGACGTTGCCATCGAGCACGCCAAGCCAGTCCGCATCGGGGTCAACTGGGGGTCCCTCGACCAGAACCTGTTAACGCAGATGATGGACGAGAACGGCAGGCTTGCGATGCCGGCGCCAGCTCACGAGGTGTTGATCGAGGCGCTCATCGCCTCGGCGCTCCTCTCGGCGACGGCAGCTGAAGAGCACGGCCTCGGGCACGACCGCATCGTCATCAGCGCCAAGGTAAGCACGGTCCGCGACTTGTGGGAGGTCTACAGGCGCCTTGCGGCGCGCTGCGACTACCCGCTCCACCTTGGCTTGACGGAGGCTGGCATGGGCGTGAAGGGCACGGTTGCCAGCACTGCCGCGCTTGCCCCACTGTTGGCCGAGGGCATCGGCGACACCATCCGCGTCTCGTTGACGCCAGACCCAGGTGCCCCGCGTGAGCGCGAAGTGGAGATCGCTCAGGAGGTACTGCAGGCGCTCGACTTGCGGCGCTTCGCCCCGAGCGTCACCGCCTGTCCGGGTTGCGGCCGCACGACTAGCACGCTCTTCCAGGAGATGGCGCGCGACATTCAGGCGCACCTCAAGTCTGCGATGCCCGGGTGGAAGGATGTCTACCCAGGGGTTGAAGGTTTGCGCGTGGCCGTCATGGGTTGCGTCGTGAACGGGCCGGGCGAGTCCAAGCATGCAGACATCGGCATCAGCCTGCCTGGCACGGGCGAGGCACCTAGGGCGCCCGTCTACCAAGACGGTAAGCTCCTCACTACCTTGCAGGGTCCGAGGATCGCGGCAGACTTCAACGACCTGCTAGACGAATACGTGCGCCAACGTTTCGGCGCCGTTACTGCCGACTAGCAGCCGCATCGTCTACCCGCTCGCCCTTCACTAGCAGGCGTTGGGTTGGTGGGGCGAACTCCAGCCCCAACTCCGTGAAGCGCTGGTAGAGCGTCAGGTAGACGGCCTGCCGTGTGCTCATGAAGAGGCCGTAGTCCGGCTCCTTCATGTAGTAGACGGTCTCGTAGTTGAGGACGCCGCTAGCGAGCGAGGTCAGGTGGGCGCGGTCGAAGCGTGCGTGCTCCTGCGCCGTCACCGTCTCCTCGATGATCTGCGGCACTTGCGCCACCAGCGCGACCGGCGCGCCGGCCGTCAGCCCGAAAGTCAACACGGCGCGCCTGTCGCCCATGCGCTTGTAGTTGCGGATCCGGCTAGCGAGGAGGTCGCGGTTGCCGATCACGAGCTGCTCGCCTGACACGCTACGCAGCCGCGTCGTGCGGAGGCCAACGTGCTCGACGTTGCCTTGCATGTCGTCGACGGTGATCGAGTCGCCGATCTCGAACGGCTTGTCGAAGTGGATGGAGAGCGAAGCGAACAGGTCGGCGAGGATGTTCTGCAGCGCCAACGCCACCGCGATCGACGTGACTCCAAGGCCTGCGATGAGCGCGGAGACGTTGACGCCCAAGTTGTCGAGGGCGAGAAGCGCGAAGACGACGATGATGACGAGCTGGCCGAGGAACGCGGCGGCGGAGAGTGGCGCCCCTGAGCCATCTGCTGCCTGCGCGCCGCGCCTGGCGAGCAGGAGTCGGTCGAGGATGGCGACCGCCCAACGCGCCGCCTGGGCGAACACGGTGATGGTGAGGATCTTCTCCACCCACGCTTGCGCGGTTGGACCAACGTGGAGCACGAGCGCGCCGACGTAGACGGCCAGTACGAGCAGGAACAAGAACCATGTCGTCGAGAAGAGTGCATGTGCCGCGTTGGTTACCGCCGCGGCCTGCGCCCGCGCTGCCGCCTTGGCGAAATGCTTGGTAAGCAGGCGGCGCGCTACGAGGAGCACGAACAGCACGGCGACGGCGACGGCCGCGGCCATCAGCCAGTCAGGTAACGAGCGTTGAAGGTCTGCTGGGTTAACCGGCGGGGTCATGTTCTAGCCTTATCCTACCCGCATGAAGATCTACACGCGCACGGGTGATGACGGCAGCACCGGACTGTTCGGTGGCTCGCGAGTGGGCAAGGACGACGCCAGAGTCGAGGCGTACGGCACCGTTGACGAGGCCAATGCCGCCCTGGGGTTGGCCCGCGCCGAGTTGGCTAAGGAAGGCCCGGTCGCGGCTGAACTGGACGCCGACCTCGCGCACTTGCAGAGCCTACTCTTCGACCTCGGCGCCGACCTCGCCACGCCAGGCGGGAGCAAGACGCGCGACTTCATCCAACCGATCTTGGAAGCTGACGTCGACCACCTCGAGGCGCTGATCGATCACTACTCGGAAGAGTTGCCGCCTCTCACGCACTTCATCCTGCCTGGAGGCACCGCTGCCTCCGCCGCTTTTCAACTAACGCGCGCGGTGCTTAGGCGCGCCGAGCGCCACGCCGTCACACTCGCGCGCCAAGAGGAAGTCGGTCACCACGTGCTGCCGCTCCTCAACCGCCTGTCCGATCTGTTCTTCGTGCTGGCGCGCGTCGCGTGCGTCCGTGCGGGCGAGGCCGAGGTCGTGTGGGTGGCGCGCAAGCCGGAGCGCAAGCGCCGCCCAACCAGCTAGCGCGGCTGGCGGAGTTCAGCCACGCTGCTTAGGCCGCGCCGGTCGAGCTCGGCCGAGATGCCCGTGAGGATCTCGCGCACGACCTCGGGCCCGCGGTAGATGAATGCGGTGTACAGCTGCAGCAGGTCGGCGCCTGCCTCCAGCCGGGCGATGGCGTCCTGACTGTTCCAGATGCCCCCTACCGCCACGACGGGCAGTGCCGTGCGCCCCTTGATCTGCTCGAGGGTGCGCATGGCGCGGCCAGCTAGCGGTCTGCCTGACAGGCCGCCCGCCTCGGCCCGGTGAGCGGATGTCAGGCCGTCCCGCGCGAGGGTAGTGTTCGTTGCCACCAGTCCAGAGGCTCCGCCGCCAACGGCCGCGTCTACCAGGTCGGCGAGTTCGGCGCAGTCCAGGTCAGGGGCCAGCTTCACCAGCACTGGCTTGTCGCCAAGTGACACGCGCAAATCGTTGACTACCCGCAACAACGCGACGAGCGGTTCGGTGCGTTGCAGCGTCCGCAAGCCCGGGGTGTTAGGAGAAGAGACGTTGACGACGAGGTAATCTGCGACGCCCCAAACGGCCGTGAGGCCAGCGCGGTAATCGTCGGCTGCACCCTCGATGCTCACCGCCCGCGACTTGCCAACGTTGACGCCCAAGACCGTTCCGTTGACGCCACGCCGTGCCGCCGCCAGCCGCTCCGCCATGGCCGTGGCACCGGCGTTGTTGAAGCCCATGCGGTTGATGAGCGCCTCGTCCTCGACGAGGCGAAAGAGGCGCGGCCGCGGATTGCCTGGCTGCGGGAGCGCGGTGACGCTACCCAACTCGACCGCCCCAAAGCCCATGGCGGCCAAGGCGGGGAAGGCCACCCCGTCCTTATCCAGCCCGGCTGCCAAGCCAAGCGGGTTAGGGAAGCGCAGTCCGAAGGCGTCTACGGCTAGGCGCGGGTCGCGAGCCAGCGCGAGCCGCTCAAGCAGTCGAGGCAAAGTAACGGTGCGGCTCGCCAACGCCAGGCCGGTCATCACCAATTGGTGAGCGCTCTCCGGGTCGAGTTCGAATAGCAGGCGCTTGGCTATGGGGTAGAGGTTCACAAGGTTCCTTTGGCGACTGCGCGCACGCGCGCTAGGCAAGTGAGTCTACCCGAGCGGCGTTCTGGGCGGCTCCTGGGCCGTGGTAACGTCCCTGGGTGCAAGAGCAGCTCTTCGAGTCGGGGTACGAGCAGTTCCTGGTGGCTCAGGACCATTTCAACGGCACTCTCGGCGAGCTCGCACACGCACTGCGCACCCATGAGCTAGCGCCTGCTCGCCTCGACCTTTACCACCTCGTCAGGTCGTACCTCGGCTACTTCGAACACCATGCGGCCGAGGACCTCGAACTCGCTACCGAAGCGCTCCCGCGCGTGGCCCAAGTCATCGAACTGAAGACACGCTTACTGCTCCCGAAGCCCCCGCGAGAAGCGGAAGTCGAAGAGGAGGAGGCGGTCGCCGCCGCCCTCGAGGCGGTTGCTCTGCTCGAGGAGTTGGAGGAGGCCATCCTCTTCTTGCGCAGGCGCCGCGAAGAGCGCCGCCTCGTCGTACCAGCGCGCGCAAAGGCGCCAACCTACCCGCGCAAGGAGCGTCCGCAACGCGTGACCCCCCGCGACCTTGCGCGCATGGCCGGGAGGTACAGGGTGGGAGGGTACTTCGAGCTTGCCATCGAACGCTTGACGCTCGCTAGCATGGCGCGCTTCCTCCTCCAGGCCCTGAAACGTGTGAAACGCGGGCGCCTGTGGGAACTGCTCGCAGCGCGCGACTGGCCGACGCGCACGGTCGGGCTAGCTGCGGTGCTCGAACTCGTGCGTGAGGGACGCCTAAGCGCAACGCAGGACGAACCGTTCGGCGAGATCGTGGTGACGGCGGTGAGTGGGCGGGCAGCAACGGACGCCGACGCCACTCGGGAAGTAGCTGAGGGTGACTGGGCGGAGGACGAAGCGCGCGCAGACGAGCTCTCGAGCCAACCTGCCGCCTAAGTTCTTTAGGTTCCCTCTTCAGCTAGCCGCCGCGCCATCATCTCGCCAACCGCGATAGCGGAAGCCGGCTCGATGCCGTCCTCGATGCACCACGCGGCCGACAGTCCAGCCCACGCGAGTGCCCAGCGTCGTTGCCGCACAAGGTCGAGGCCCGCTGCTGCGGCCGAGACTGCCAGTTGCCGCTCGACAAGTGCTTGCGGGGGCGGTACTACCTCATCGCGGTCGAAGAGGTGGTGTACGTGGTCGAAGCCGCGCTCGCCGTAGAGCCCTTTTGGGTCGATCGCCAACCAGCCGCGCTCCAAGCCGAAGTCGAGGACGTTCTCGTGATGCAGGT
>JBIQMD010000097.1:0-6265 GCA_044463725.1 Truepera radiovictrix | reverse complement strand
GCCGAGATGCGCGCTGCCATGGCCGCGGCCGAGGTGGGAGACGACGTCTATGCAGAAGACCCGACCGTCAACCGCTTGCAGGAGACTGCCGCCGAGTTGACCGGTTTCGAGGCGGCGCTGTTCGTGCCGTCTGGAACGATGAGCAACCAGATCGCGTTGGCCGTTCACGTGAAGCGCGGCGCGGAAGTGATAGCGCCGCTGGGCGCGCACATCTACGAGTACGAGCCGGGCGCCATGGCGGTCATCGCTGGCGCGCTGCCTCGGCTGGTCGAGGCGCCGGGCGGCGCCCCCTCTGCTTCTGCGGTGCGCGCGGCCATACGGCGCAGCGTGCACCAGGCTCCGACTGGCCTGATCTCGCTGGAGAACACCCACAACTTGGCAGGCGGCACGGTCGTGCCACTCGCGACCATGGCGGAGATCCAAGCTGTTGCGCGCGACGAGGGGCTACCCATTCACCTGGACGGCGCCCGCGCCTTCAACGCCGCGGCCGCCCTTGGGGTGCCCATCAGCGCCGTGACCCGCGGCTTCGATTCCGTATCCATCTGCCTCTCAAAAGGGCTGGGGGCGCCCGTTGGCAGCCTCCTCCTCGGCAGCCGCGCATTCCTCGCTGAGGCCCACCGTTACCGCAAACTCCTAGGGGGAGGCATGCGCCAAGCCGGCGTGCTGGCCGCGGCCGGTCTGATCGCGCTCACGCGCATGCCCGCGCTGTTGACTGCCGATCACGTTCGCGCAAGGCGCCTCGCTGAGGAACTCGGCGGAGTGCAAGGGTTGACCATCGACCTGGCATCCGTTCAGACCAACATGGTTTTCGTGCGCGTTGCACGCGCGGACGAGTTGGTCGCGCGTTGCGCTGCCAGCGGCGTCGCTTTAAGCGCCATGGGTCCTTCGACGGTACGGCTCGTCACTCATCATCAAGTGAACGACGAGCAGCTTGACTTGGCCATCGAGGTGATCGCGCGCGAGGCGCTGGCCATGGGCCTGGCGGCGTGACGGCCGGCCTAACCGAGGAGGCGCAGGGCAAGCGGGTGTTTCTCTTCGCCCACCCAGCTGGTCATTCGCTTAGCCCTGCCATGCACAATGCGGCCTTCGCGGCAGTTGGAGTTGCCGCTACCTACGGTGCGCTCGACGTGCCGCCCGCCGCGCTGGCCGATGCCGTGGCCGACCTCAGGCAGGATGGCGTCCTTGGCGCCAACTTCTCGGTTCCCCACAAGCAGGAGGTCGCGAAGCTGGTTGACCGTTTGACGCCGGAGGCCGCCGCGCTAGGTGCCGTCAACACGGTTGTCAACGATGGCGGCCAACTGGTCGGGAGCAACACGGACGGGGCTGGCTTCGTCTCCGGGCTCCTCGAGCTGGCCCCGGAGTTCAGGACTGGGGGTTTCAAGGCGCTGGTGCTCGGCGCAGGGGGCGCCGCGCGTGCGGTGGTGTGGGCGCTTGCGGCGCTTGGCGGCGACGTCGTGATCGCCAACCGCGACCAGGCCCGCGCTGCTCGCCTGGTGGCCGGGCTGGTCGCGGCAGGGTTACCAAGCGGGAAGGTCAGGGTCGGCGCGCTCGATGACGTCGAGCCCGACTTGGTGGTGAACAGCACGAGCGTCGGCATGGAGGGTGGCCAGGCGCCCGCTGATCTGCCCCTGCTAACGCGCGCGCAACTCGAGCGGCTGGCGCCACACGCCGTGGTGTCCGACATCGTTTATCGCCCGGCGACCACGCCGCTGTTGGCTGCCGCTGCTGCACTGGGGCTCAGGCACCAGAACGGCGTTGCCATGCTCGTATGGCAGGGAGCGTTGGCGTTCGAGGCCTGGACCGGCCTAGCTGCACCCGTTGGCATCATGCGTAGCGCCGTCGAGGAGGCGCTAGCCGCTGACCGTTACCGCGGGTAGGCAGGTCGTCCAGGGGAGGGCCGAGGTTGTGCAACTTGGTACTATCGAGGTTGTGCGCATCGCGATCCTCGCAGACGTTCACGGGAACCTACCCGCCCTAGAAGCTGTCATCGCTGACATCGAGCGGCTAGGCGTAGACCGCGTGATCGTCAACGGCGACTCCGTGAATCGCGGCCCCCAGAGCGTAGAGGTGGCACGGCTGCTGGCTGACTGCTCGTTCGAGGCCACGCTCGGCAACCACGATGACCTCATGGTCATGATGCATGACCGCAACCCAGACCTCGGCGACACCCTTGACGACCCGTTCTGGGCCGCCACGCGCGTTACGGCTGAGGGCCTCGCCACCGGTGGTTACCTTGCCGCCGTCAAAGAGCTCCCGATGACGGTGAGGATCGGCGAGCCAGATGCGGCGAGCTTGCTCATCTCCCACGGCAGCCCTCGTCACTACCGCGAGGGTTACGGGCCGTCGCTGACGCCGGAGATGATCTCCGAGATCGTCGAGGACTACCCGGCCGACGTGCTCGTCGGGTCACACACACACCGGCCGCACCTACAGCGTTGGGCGCGGTACACCGTCATGAACACCGGCTCGGTCGGGGCGCCATTCAACGGCGACCCGCGAGCGCAGTACCTCGTCCTCACCCTGCAAGGTGGCGTGTGGAGCGCGGAGTTCAGGCGCGTGCCATACGACCTCGAGAGTGCCGTTGCGGCGTACGCCACGACGGGCCTGCTCGACGCCGGCGGTTTGTCTGCGCACATCTTCCGCGACGAGCTCGTTCACGCCCGCTCCTACATGGTGCCGTTCCTCATGCGTTGCGAGGAGGGCCGACTAGAGCGCAACTGGCGTGGCTGGGAAGGGTACAAGCGTCTCGGAGCCGAGCGCTTCGTGCTACCGGTCATGGACCAGACGATCAGCTCGTCGCCAGAGCCATGAGCCAGGGTCCAGAGGCCAGCTCACGCTGGCGTGACTTCGGCTCCATGTTGGGCGCCATGCTGGGCCGCTGCCCTAACTGCGGCGCCCCTGGGGCGTTCGCAACCCTGTGGAGCGTGAGGCCAACCTGCACGCAGTGCGAGGTGCGCTTCGAACGCGAGTCGGGTTCGTGGCTTGGCTCCTGGGTACTCACGTACGTCGCGGCCACCATGTTGCTCCTGGTCCTCGCGCTGGTGCTCATCCTCAATTACGGCTTGTTCGAGGGGCTCGAGTGGGTACTAGCTGGCGCTGGTACGTTGTTCGTCGTCGTCCTCTACCGCCCGGTCAAGGGGTGGTGGCTGTGGTGGCAGTGGGCGGCCGGTTTCGTGACGCGTGACGACGAGCACGGCAAGACCCGCACCTAGTCACGGTGCGGGCCTCGGTACCTAAAGGTTCGTAGTCGGTTATTCAGTTGGAGCGGCGTGCGGCCGTCGCAAGGAGCGCGCTGATGATCACGAACGCAGTGAGCGACAGCGTCGGGATGGTGATGAATCCGAGCCAATTGATGTACTTGAGGCTGCAAGGCACGCCGGAAGAGCACACCGAAGAGCCTAACGACGGGAACTGCTCGATGAGCACGTGGTAGCTGGCGACGATCACTCCGAGGACGGAGAGCGGCAGCGCGTACTTGATGACCCCGCCGTCCTTGCGGAACGTTGCGATCCCGAGTAGCACAACTAGCGGGTACATCAGGATGCGCTGGTACCAGCAGAGCACGCACGGGACGAAGTGCCTGATCTCACTGAAGTACAGCGAGCCTAGTGTGGCGACGATGGCCACCAGCCAGGCCAAGTAGAGGCGGCCAACTTGGCCCTGGGTCACTTCGCTGCGGCCTCGATGGCGCTACTAATTGCTGCGAACGATGGGTTGGAAACGAGGACGCCGTTCACGAGCACGGAAGGGGTGCCGGTTATGCGCGCTGCGCGGGCGGCCGCTTCGTCTGCGTTGACGGCTGGGCCCGTCGCGCTGGTCGAGACGCAGGTGCGTAGCTGCGCAGCGTCGAGTTCGGGAGCGTACTGGATCGCCAGGTCGAGGGCCCGGCTCGTGTTACGCGCGATGTCGTTCTGCGCGCGCATGAAGATCGGCTCGAGGGTGAAGAATGCATCGTTGCTCTGCTGGTAGACGCACTCGCCGAGGACCGCCATGTAACGGGACCGCACGGCCGGATCGATCACTGGGAAGTTGACGTAGTAATAGGACGCGATGCCGGTGTCGACGAAATCGCGGATGATGGCGGGCGCCTCTGACTCGCTGAAGGCCGCGCAGTGCGGGCAGAGGAAGTCGAAGAACACGGCGACCTTCACGGGCGCATCGGGGTTGCCGATGCGCGGCTGGGAGGCGTAATCGATCTCGGCGGCTGCCGGGGCGGCGTTAGGGCTGAGGCGGGGCACGATTACGGCGGCTAGTACTACCAGCACAGCGATGATGACGGTGATCAACGTTAGGCGTTGAGAGTTCATGCCGGGCAGTTTACCTAACACGCCACATGCCTGTCGTTTCACGGTAGCGGGCTAGCATTAGCCATGAGCGAGTTCGTTGCACCCGCTAGTTACCGGGCGTTGCGCGTGTCAATCACTGACGCCGGAGTGCAGCGCGAGGTCACTCACGTTCCGTGGGAGACCTTGCCTGACCACGACGTTACCGTGCGAGTTTGCTACTCGAGCCTCAACTACAAGGACGCACTATCCGCCACTGGTAATCGGGGTGTTAGCCGCAACTACCCGCACACGCCGGGTATCGATGCGGCCGGCATCGTGGTGGCGTCGCGCGACGCGCGGTTCGCGCCAGGCGACGAGGTCTTGTGCACGGGTTACGACCTTGGCATGGGCACCCCCGGTGGTCTCGCTGAGTTCGTTAGGACGCCAGCCGAGTGGTTGGTGAAGCGCCCGAGCGGCCTCTCGGCCAGGGACGCCATGGCGCTTGGTACGGCGGGCTTCACGGCTGCGCTCGCGGTCGAGCGCTTGGGGGTGGCGGGCGTTTCGGCGCGCCTGGGGCCAGCAGTAGTGACCGGTGCGTCTGGGGGCGTCGGGACCTTGGCGGTGGCCCTGCTTGCAGGCGCAGGCTTCGAGGTGGTTGCCAGCACCGGCAAGGCCGCGGCCGCCACGTTGCTTGCACGCCTTGGGGCAGCGAGCACGCTGCCGCGCGAGGAGCTTGCAGCGCCGGACAAGCGGCCGATGTTGGCAGCGAAGTACGCGGGTGGGGTAGACACCGTTGGGGGCGACACCCTCGCTGGCCTCCTCAAGTACACGACCATCGGTGGCGCCGTTGCCGCCTGCGGCATGGTTGGCGGTGCTGAACTGACGACCAGCGTCTTCCCGTTCATTCTGCGGGGCGTGTCCCTCATGGGGATCGACTCGCAGCACGCAACGGCCGAACTACGCAACGGGTTGTGGGAGCGCTTGGCGGCGGACGCGCGCTTGAGAGGACTGCTCGCAGATGATGGACTCGTGCGGGCCGTGGCGCTTGACGAGCTGGAGCCGTGGATCGCCAAGCTCCTCGCGGGTGAGGTCGTTGGGCGCGTAGTGGTGAAGCTGTAACGCCTAGACGGGGGTTGGCGCCGTTCGCTGCTAGACTCCTTGAGTAACTGTGAGCCAACGCACCCCTGTGATCACTTGGGGATGCGGGGCGCTCGGGCCGCCGAATTTCAGGGCGGTCCCCGACGCAGATCGAAAGGAGCCTCACACCATGGCCTTCAAACTTCCCGACCTGCCATACCCTACCGATGCCCTGGAGCCGCACATCGATGCGCGCACCATGGAGATTCACCACGACAAGCACCACGCCGCCTACACGAACAACCTCAACGCAGCGATAGACAAGCACCCGGAGCTGGCGGGCAAGAGCGCAGAAGAGCTCGTTCGGAACGTGCCTGGCCTGCCTGAGGACATCCGCACTGCCGTCCAGAACAACGGTGGTGGGTACCTTAACCACAACCTCTTCTGGGAAGTCATGAGCCCGAAGGGCGGTGGCGTACCTAGCGGCGCCCTCGCGGCCGCGATCGACGAAGCGTTCGGCTCGTTCGCGGCGTTCCAGGAGAAGTTCGCGGCCGCTGCGGCCACGCGCTTCGGCTCCGGCTGGGCCTGGCTCGTCGTGACCAACGGCGGTGCACTCAAGGTTTACTCGACCGCCAACCAGGACTCTCCTCTCATGCAGGGCGACACGCCGATTCTCGGCCTCGACGTTTGGGAGCATGCTTACTACCTCCACTACCAGAACCGCCGCCCCGACTACGCCAAGGCCTTCTGGAACGTAGTTGATTGGAACGCAGTCGCGGGCAAGTTCAGCGCCGCTCAGTAACGCGGTCTGTTAGGCCGCCTTGAAGCTTGGTCCGTGCGGGCCATGACCGCAGCAGGCAGTTAGGCAGGCGCCTAGAACTGATAGGCAGCAGCCCGGGTGGGGTTCGACCCCGCCCGGGCGT
>JBIQMD010000096.1:0-6273 GCA_044463725.1 Truepera radiovictrix | reverse complement strand
CCCGGCCGGAAGCGGCGAGCATCAACCGCGTGACCAGACCCGTGGCAGGCGCCACCAACCGGGCGTGAAGATGACGAACACCGTCACGACCTCGAGCCTTCCGGCGTACATGGCGAACATGAGCAGGAGCTTCCCTACTGCAGGCAGCTCCTCGAGCTGGCCGATCGGCGCGTAAGGGCCTAGGCCCGGGCCGGTGTTGCCAAGGGAAGCGATCGCGGCGCTGAAGGCGCTCGTGAAGTCTGCACCGAGGAACACGAGCGCGATGGTCGTGAAGGCGAAGAGGCCGATGTAGAGGGTGATGAACGCGGCTACGGCCCTGATGGCGTCCTCGGAAACGATGCGGTCGCCGACACGCACGGGCAGCACGGCGCGCGGGTGGATGGCGTGACGCACTTCGCGAGCCGTGTTCTTGGCGATGAGTAGCCAACGCACTACTTTCACGCCGCCGCTGGCGGACCCACCGCAACCGCCAACGAACAACAGTACGAGGATCACTCCCTGAGCTGGCAGGCCCCACTCCCGGAAGTCGGCTGAGGCGAAACCGGTGCTCGTCACCATGCTCACCGACTGGAACAGCCCGTGGCGGATGGCGTCCGCCGTGCCGTACTCGCCGACGAGCAGCAGGGCGAGCAGTCCGCCGGCCGTGACGAGGATGCCGATGTAGACGCGGAACTCCGCATCGCGCAGCAGGTCGCGTGGGTGGCCGGAGACGGCCCTGAACACGAGGATGAAACTCGCCCCGGACAGGGTCATGAACAAGGTGGCAATCCACTGAAGTGCTGGTGCGCCGTAGTCCACGAAGCTAGCAGCGTTAGGGCTGAAGCCCCCGGCGGCGAGGGTGCCGAACGCGTGAGCGAGGGCGTCGAACGGCTCCATGCCGGCGACGGCGTACGCAGCCGCGCACGCTACGGTCAGTGCGGCGTAGAGCGCCACCACGGCCAAAGCCGTCTGCCGCAGGCGGGGAGTGAAGCGCTCCTGGTTCGGGCCCGGCATCTCCGCGTGGAACATCTGTCTGCCAGCGATGGCTAGTTGCGGGAAGACGGCCAAGAACAGCACGAGGATGCCGACGCCACCAACCCACTGGGAGACGGCCCGCCACAGGAGCAGCGAGTCAGGCACGAGTGAGAAGTCTTGAATCGTCGTTGCGCCGGTCGTGGTGAAACCGCTCATCGACTCGAAGAACGCGTCGAGTGGCGCCAGCTGCCCGCCGAAGATGTAGGGGATAGCGCCCAATGCGGGGAGCAAGAGCCAGGAGAGAAGCACGGTGATCAGGGCCTCGCGCCTGCTAGGGTCGGCCTCTGGGCTACCGAGGCTGCGTAGGTACAGTCCGGTGGGCAGCGCTACGAGAACGGTGGCCGCGAAGCCGTGGAACGGCTCTGCAACGGCGAGAGCGTAGATGGCGAACGCCGTCGCAGCGAAGCTCAACGCCATGAAGCCAGTCCCTAGTACGTACGGGAAGAACCTTCCGCGGCTCGTGTCGCGTCGGGTGCGTTGCCGCTGCGTGCGCGCCATGGCCGTCACCCGACCGGCTTCCTACTCCTACGTTCGTCCAACCACTCCTCGACTTCCCCGACGCTGTCGGGGGTAGTCACGAGGTAGAGGTGATCGCCTGGCTTGATGACGGTCTCGCCGTTCGGCACGATGATGCGCTCGTTGCGCAGCACGGCGCCGATCAGCATGTCACCGGGCGTGCCTAGGTCCATGACGCGGCCGCCGGCGCAGTTGAGCGGGTACGTCGCCTCCATGACCTCGGCGCGGTCCTCGATCGTCGCGAGGTGCTCGACCTCGTCGACGCCCAGCCAGTTGAGGACCTCCTGGACGGCGGCCGCACGCGGGGTGAGCGGTGAGTCGATGCCTACGCGCATGAACAGCCTGCGGTTGCGCGTCCTGCCGACGCGCGTCACCACCTTGGGGATGCCGAGCTGCTTGCCCAACAGCGACACCAGGAGGTTCTTGGCGTCGTCATCCGTTACCGCGACTATCACGTCCGCGTCCTCGACGCGCTCTTGCTCGAGGAGCTCAAGGTCGGTGCCGTCGCCCTTGAGGACTAGCGCGCGAGGCAAGAGCTGGGCGAGCTTCTCGCAGCGCTCCTGATCCTCCTCGATTATCGTCAGGTCCGCGCGTCCGGTGGTCAACTGCTGCGCCACCATGAAGCCGACGTTGCCACCACCGACGATGACTACCTTGGGCGAGCGTTGTTGGGGCGCGAAGCGCCGCTGCATTTCGCGCATCTTGTCGCTAGTGCCCATGAAGACCACGCGGTCGCCTGCCTCGAGGACAGTCGCGCCAGTTGGGATGTGGAAGGAGTCACCCTGGATGGCCCCGACCGCCAGCACGCCAGGTGGCAGGGTGATGCCGTCGAGCCGAGAGTTGAGGAACGGGTCGTGCGGTTCGAGGAGGAACTCGAGCAGCATGATGCGGCCGTTGGCGAAGCGCGCGCTATCTATCGCCCGCGGCACCCTGACGATGTCAGCAATCTGGTGCGCGAGGATACGTTGCGGCCACAGCACCCGGTTGATGAGCAGGCCGACCGACTCGAAGGCGCCGTCGCGCTTGAAGGCATCGACGTAGCGTTGGCGCGTGACGAAGGCTAGGGTCTCCTTCGCGCCGAGCCCCTTGGCGGCCAGGCAGGCGAGGACGTTGACGTCGTCGCTCGAGGTGCAAGCTATGAAGGCCTTCGCCCGATCGGCGTGCGCCGCGCGTAGGTCCTCCGGGTCCGTGCCGTTGCCACGCACGAACTGCACGTCCATGGCGGTGAAGGCCGCCTCGCGCTCTGGGTCCTGGTCGATGATGGTGACGCTGTGCGTCCGGTGGAGCGCCGCGGCTATCAATGCGCCGATCTCTCCGCCACCGACAATGACTATTTGCACTCGCCTATCCTACTTGGGCTGGTCTCGACCGTAGCGCCGTTGCGACGGCCATGCCCACGAGCAGGAGTACGCCGAGCACGAGCGGCGTGAGGCCGCCGTAACGCACCCAGAACGTGAGGTCGGTGCGCGTCTCGAAGGTCACCGCCAGGCTAGTCGGAACGCCCCTCGGTACCTCGGCGGTTACCTTGCCCCAAGGGTCGACGGCGGCGGTCACGCCGTCGTTGCCTGCCCGCAGGAGCCAGCGCCGCGTCTCGATGCTACGCAAGCGCCCCATGTCGAAGTGCTGCCACGCACCCGTGCCAACGCCGAACCAGGCGTCGTTCGTGCCAAGCACGAGCACCTCGGCCCCTAGCGCAACTAGCTCGCGCTGGACCTGAGGGAAGACGGACTCGTAGCACACGAACGCGCCGATGGGGCCGACCTCGGTCCACATCGGCCGCACTTCGGCGCCAGCCGCGGTGCTTGCCAGCATGGGTAGGCCGAAGGCGTTGAACACGGCACGGTAAAGGCCGTTCAACTGCTCGTACAGCGGCCACCGCTCACCGAAAGGCACTAGGTAGTGTTTGTCGTAACGGCCGATCAGCGCGCCGCCATCGAGAGCAAGGAGCGAGTTGTAGTTGCGCCCGGCCTCGTAAACACGTCCGCCGACCACGAAGTCCGCGCCTGGCGCGCTGTCGGTGATGGCTCTGCGCAACGGTTCCGCGTCGCCAGCAGCCAGGCTGTAGCCGAGCACGGCGCCCTCAGGCCACACGACCAGGTCGATCGAACCTGCGTCAACTTCAGCGGCCAGCGCGATGCCCTCCTCCGTCAGGCGTAAGTGCGTGCCGAGGTCCTGCGCGTCGCTCGCGGCGCGGCCGAAGGGGTCGACGTCGCCTTGCACGAGGAGGGCGTGGTACTCCCCGGACGCCTGCGTGAGCGCGGCTGCCCTGCCGGCGCCTGAGCCCGCGATGAACGCAGCAATGATGACCGCAGATGCGAGCAGTAGCGAAGTGACGACGCTATCTGTTCGTGGTCCGGCCGGCCGCGACCATGGCCAGGCCAGCACGGCAGCAGGCACGACCACGAGTAGGCTCAGGCCGTAAACGCCGCCGTATTCGGCGAGCTGCCCAACCGCGGAGTCAAGCCAGGCGTAGCCGAGCGTGCCCCAAGGGAAGGCGAAGTAACCCTGGGTGCGCGCCCACTCGACGAGCACCCAGAGGATCGGCAAGTAGACGAGTACGCGCCTGGCGCGGGCGGCCTCGCTCCTACCGCCAGTCCACGCGGCAAGGCGCCAGGCCGCCCAAGTGGTCAAGCCCCAGAACGTCGCGAGGATGGCGAGCAGTGCAGGGTACACGGCCCAGAACCCCAGTCCGAAGAGCTCAGCGAACGACCGTGGTAACCACAGGATGTAAAGCGTGAAGAACGGCGCGGCGAAGGCGGCGCCGAGCCAGAACGCCCGCCGGGCGGTAGTCGCGCGCGCGGTTAGGGCGAAGACGGGGATGATGGCGAACGCCAGCGGCCACCAACCGAGCGGCGGCAGCGCGAGCGTGAGCAGGAGGCCGCAAGCGGCGCTGATCAGGTAAGCCATGCGCTTCAGCGCTCAGCCAACAGCCCCGCAAGTAAGGCCAGGCGTTCGAGGGACTCCCTCACCCTGATGTGCTCGTGCCTGGCGTGCGGCCCGCCGCCAACGGAGCCCAGGCCGTCGAGCGTTGCAACCCCAAGTGCTGAGGTGAAATTGCCGTCCGAACCGCCCCCTACGACGCCTGCCTCAAGGCTCAGCCCCAAGCTGTCAAGCACCTCTAGCGCTTCTTGGTGGAGGGCGGCGTTGGCCGGGGTCAGCTCGAGCGGTGGACGGTTCAAGCCGCCACTGACCGCGAGGGTGACGCGAGAATCGCGCGGGCTGTAACCCTCGATGGCGCTCGTCACGCGCTGCGCCTCGCTCATCTTGAGGGCCCTGACGTCAACGAACGCAACCGCCTCCTCCGCTATGACGTTCGTTGCGAAGCCGGCGTGCGCGACGGTGACGTTGACCGTCGTGCCAGCCACGTCGTCGCCGAGGTCCTCGACGAACACGAGCATGTGCGCCAGCTCGCGCAAGGCGCTGGCGCCGTCCGATGGATTGTTGCCTGCGTGAGCCGAGCGGCCACGGAAGCGCAGCTCGAAGGTACCGACGCCCTTGCGGCCGACCTTCAGGGCCCCGTCATCGCGGCCGGGTTCGAGCACGAGAACGCGGTCGTGCTCGCGGGCCAACTCCTCGATGAGCTCGCGTGAAGCGTGCGAACCGGTCTCCTCGTCACTCGTCACGAGCAGCGTGACGTCACCGACCAGGGCCAGGCCGAGGTCATCGAGCAAGGTGAACGCGCAAAGGGCGTTGGTGATGCCTGCCTTCATGTCGACGGTGCCAGGCCCGAAGACCTTGTCGCCGTCGCGGTGGAAGGGCATGAATGCGAGCGTGCCGAGCGGCCACACGGTGTCGTAATGGCAGAGGAGCAGGGTGCTCGGGCCGCTGCCGCCGGCGCGGCGCGCTTCTAGGATGTCACCTGCGTCAGAGCGCGGGTGACGCGTGACGCTTAGGCCGCGCCGCGTCATCTCTTGAGCCAGGTAGCTCGCGAAGACGTCGCACTCGGCCTTCTCTGGCGTCGGGCTCTCGAGGCCGACGAGCTGTGCTAGCAACTCTAGGTAGGGCGCCTCTGCGGCGTATGCGGCGGTGAGGAGGGCGTGGCTCATGGCGCGATGTTACCCGCTGGCGGCCAGGCCGCAACGGGTGGCGCTACCAGGGCCCGGTTCAGGTCTTCTGGCCGCCACCGCGCCGCTCACCGCGGCCGCGGCCGCCAGAGCGTTGGCCAGCCTGACCGTCGCTAGAACGCCCGCCCCTGCCCTGGCGTTGGCTGCGCCCAACCACGGCAGGGGGTCGCGTGCGACGTTCGTCCCACAGCGCCTCGGCCAGTTGCCTGACTGTTGGTTCGGCTGTGGTGCGGGCGTAGCTGTAACCGAGCCGCAGGTCGCTGTCGGCCTTGACTTGGTCGTTCGCTTGCCCTAGGAGATACCGCGACAAGTAGACCTGCGCGAGCAGCACGTCGCGCATGCGCTGCGGCTTGACGGCGTGGAGGTCACGCAGAGCGTCCTCGTACGCCACCATCGCGCCACGTGCGTCACCACGCTCGCTTAGTGCCTTGCCGCGCTTGAAGTGTTTGGCGGCGTTGTAGAGGAGCTCGCGCATGCGGCATTGTAACCGCGCACTAAGTGACGCGCTTGCGGCTGGCTGGCCGCGCCTAGCCTCCAGCGCGGACTATTCGGTTCCTACCGCTGCGCTTGGCGCGGTTTAGGGCGGCGTCCGCAGCGTCGATGAGCTCGCTTAGCCTCTCGCTCCCGCCCTCTGGCGCGTCGGTTCCGGCCACGCCAGCCGACAAGGCGATGGGCCAGG
>JBIQMD010000095.1:0-6275 GCA_044463725.1 Truepera radiovictrix | reverse complement strand
CGACGGCGCCAGGCATGTGCGGGTCGATGTCCGGGTCGCTGCCGGTCGAGGTGGGTCAACCGCACCTGCTGGTCAGCGAGCTGATCGTGGGCGGTGAGGCCTGACCTCAGCAACTACTGCTGCGGCGCACGAGGTGAGTGCTGAGTAGTGTGCTGCCAACGAGCGGTTGGCCTGACAACTGCGCCATCAACTGCCGCGCGGCGCGGCGGCCCAGCTCGACGACGTCGGCAGCCACCGTCGTAACGCCTGCGGCTACGGCTTCGGGTCCATCGCCGAACCCAACCACGGCAAGGTCCTCGGGCACGCGTAACCCAGCTGCCCGCATGACGGCCTGCGCCTCGATGGCCATGAGGTAGTCGGCCGCCACCACGGCGTCGCACTGCCCGCCGCCGGCCAGGAACGCGGCCAGGGCGTCGGCGGCCAGGCGCGGCGTGAACTCGCCACGCAAGTAGTTCTCGGGTGGGACCGTCAGGCCGTGGCGCACGACCTCGTCGCGGAACGCCGACTCGCGCTCTCGGGCGTCTAGCTGCGACGCGTCGCCGCCAACAAACACTGGCAGGCGCCTGCCGCAGGCCTCCACCACGTGCTGCATGAGCAGGGCAACGCCCTGGTGGTTGTCGAACATCATGGTCGGCAGCTCGAGGTCCTGCGTGTCGTGGCTGATCAACGTGACTGGCAGGCCGGACTCCGCGACGACGGCCAGGTGGTCATCCGCCAGCGCGTTGGCTAGGACCATCACGCCGCGCGCGCCTCTGAGGACCTCGGCCACCTCCGCCCGCACTGCGTCTGGCGAGAGCAGGCCGACTAGGGGGTGGGCGACGAGGCCCAGCCCGTTGGCCGCCGCAACTTCCTCTACGCCCTGCAGCACGCTCAATTGGAACACGCCCTCAAGGTTGTTGACCAACACGGCGATGGTGCCAGCGGCGCGCTTCACGCAACCAACCCGAGTTCCGTGAGGTTGGCTAGCGCCACGGCGCCCATTGCGCCAAGGCGGTTGGAGTACGCCAGGGTCAACTCGAGGTCGTCTAGCGCTCCCGGACCGAGCAGCAGGCTCGCTTCTGCGGCCAAGCGCTGCAAGAACGCCTCCCCAAGGTCGGTAACGCCGCCAGCCAACGAGACTTGCGTTGGCTGCAGCAAAGAAACGATCCAGGCGAGCGGACGGGCCAAGCCGGCGGCGAGCTCGAGCACGAGCTGCCTTGCGGTTGCGTCGCCGCGCTCCTCTGCGCTCCTGACGTGCAGGTAGCGCAAGTCGCCGCCCTCCGGCAGGCTGCTGTGAGACTCGCCGCGCAGTTCGGCCGCGCGCAGCTTGAACGCCGTCCAACCGAGGCGGAGTTCGTCGATCATCGGCCCAGACAGCTCGCTACCGAAGTGTGCGCCGCTAGGGTGCAGCACGACGCCGAGCTCGAGGTCCTCGTCGAGGGTGAGGGTGACGAGGGTGCCGGTCGCGGCGCTTCCTTGCGGCCCGAAACTATGCTGCCCGAGCGCGCAGAGTTCGGCCAAGTTGCCGACGTGCACTGGCACGCCGAGCCTGGTGGCGAGGAGCTCGGCGAGGGGTGAATCGTCTAGGTTGAGTACCGCCGACCGGCGCACGACGCCAGTACCTGGCCTCACTCTGCCTGGCACGGCAACGCCGACGGCTAGCAGTGGGGCGTCCAACTGCGGCAGCAGCGCGGCGACGACGCTCTGCACGGCGCTAACGACCGCCTCCTCACCCGAGCCGCGCAGGTCGAGGACGTGAACTGCGCTGCTCTCGCCCGCCAGGTCGGTGAGGACGGCGCTAACGCGCTTACCGCTCAGCGCCACGCCGATCAGGTGCCGCGCGCGCCGGTTGAAAGCGAGGAGCGTAGGGCGCTTGCCGCCGCTGCCGCTGGCGCGCCCGAGCCCCTCTTCGATGACGAGGCCCTCGTCGATGAGTTCGCCAACGAGGTTCGAGATGGTCGGCTTGGTCAACCCGGTCACGGTGGCGAGGGCAGCGCGGGTGTTGACCTCGTCCTGGTAGAGCATGCGCAGCACGAGGCGGCGGTTGTGGTCGCGCAGCTGCTCACGCGTGGCCTTGATGGGCGTCATGGGCGAACCATACCGGGTTAACGCGCGCCCTCAGCGCCGTGCGGCCGGAGCGCGCACGCGGCTGGCCGCACGGTCCGGATGGCGTCCCAGGCGGCGGGGTCCTCACCCCCGAGCCCCCAGATGGCAACGCCGCCGCCTAGTGCGCCTGCTGCTGCGAGCGCGGCCAAGCGGCCCGCGGTGGTTGCGCCGTCAGACACGTAAACGGTCTGCTTCGGCAGGCCGGTAACGTCGAGGTCGACCCGGAGTTCGAGGCTGTCTGGTTCGCGCTGCGGGGTTAGGCCGAACTGCGTGATCAGGCGCTCCGTTGCCTCCCAGGTCGTGGCTGCGGCGGGTGGGCGGCCGCGCTTCCAGGTGTAGCCGTAAAGCGGCATGCCGACGAGGAGTTGCCTCTCGCCTACTGCGCTGAGCCCGTACTCAACGACTCGCGCGACCCACGAACGCGGCGCCACCGGCCCTGGTGCTTCGTTGCGGTTCGTGAAGTCGTAGGTCATGACGTTGAAGAGGTCGGCTGCCGCCGCGAGGCGCGGCCAGTCCTGAGCCGCTGCGCTCGGGAAGCCGCTCGGGTTCGCCTCGGTTTTAGCGTGCACCGTTACTGAGAGAAGCTTGCCGCGTTCATGCATGGCCGCCCCAAGCGCCTCGACGAAGCCACTGAAAGTAGCGCGCGTTGCGAGTGGGAACATCTCGTAGTCGAGGTCGATGCCGTCGAAGTCACCGGCTTCGACGAGGGCAACGAGGGCAGCAACGTGCGCGCTTAGCAGCGGTTCGGCCATGAAGGTGCTGTGGGTGGCGAACACGCTTGGCAAGACGAGCAGGCCAGCTGCGCGCCAGGCCGCAACCTGATCCTCCCAGTTGGTGCCAGCTTGGGAGAGGATGGCGCCCTCGGCATCTGGCGTGAACCAGAACGGGAAGACGATGTCTATGACGTCTGCGCTGGCGATTATGGTGTCGTAGCCGCCGGGGTGGTCAGACGACGGGTACCAGACGGCAACGCACCAAGATGGCGGCGCGGCAGCTAGTGCGCTGGCCGCCGCTAGCAGGCAGGGCAGCACCGCAGCTAAGCGCTTCACGGCCGCGCCTGATCGTCGCCCAGCACGGCTGCTGGCAGGGCAACTGGCAGCCGCCCTCGCCCCTCCACCTCACCGCACAGCACCCGCGCAACTGCCTCCGTTTGTGGTTCGCGCCTGCCATAGCTGCATACGGCGCGGCGCACGCCGTCTGCCGCCGCCACGTCGAGTGGGGTGCGTAACGCCACGAGGATGGGGTCTGCGCCCATGGCAACGAGGCGGCGCAAGAGGCTCAGTTGCGCCTCGTCGCCAGCTGCGTTGACGGTGGCCACCACGACCTCGCCCGCGCCTGCAGCGCGCCACGCGGCTACTTGCGCGGCGACGACGTCGACGGCTGGCGCTGGGGCGCCACGCTCAAACACGACCTCGGTAGTGTCTGGCACGCGCGCCCGCAGTTGCGCTGCCAGGCAGCTTGCTCCGCCTGGCGCCGTCTCGGCAGGCGTCAGGGCGCCAGCTGCCACACTGACGACGAGCAGGCGCGCACGCTGTGCTAGGCGTGGATCGCCGCGCACCACGGTGATGGCGGCTTCTGAGCTGACCCGGGCAACCTCGCGGTGCCCTTGGCTGCCTATCACCGTCAGGGGCGGCAGTTCGGTTGGCAGGCGGCGCCTAACCGCCAGCACGCGTGCAGCGCTGGTGGGGTCCGTCTCAGCTTCTAGCTCACGCACTAGCTGGTGCTGGTCAGGGAGGTGCCCGAGCATGGCGAGGTCTGCGCCAGCGCGCACGGAGCGTCTGGCGCGCTCCACGCCAGGCAGGTCGCCGACGGCGCTCATGTCGAGCGCGTCCGTGACGACAAGACCGGCGTACCCCAGCTCGTCACGCAGCAGCCCGGTGAGGATGGCGCGTGAGTGCGTGGCAACGGCGCCGTCTAATGCTGGGTAGACGGCGTGGCACGACATGATGGCGGCCACGCCAGCCTTGATGGCGGCCACGAACGGCACGATCTCACGGCGCTTGAGGAGTTCGGGCGCCGCGGTGATGACGGGGGTGGAGTGATGGCTGTCTAGTTGCGTGTCGCCGTGACCGGGGAAGTGTTTGGCCGTCGCGAGCACGCCCAAGCTCTGCATGCCGGCGGTGAGCGCCGCGCCAAGGGCAGCGACTTGCTGCGGGTCGTCACCGAAGGCCCTTACGCCCATCACGTCGCTGGCTAGTTGCGTGGCGAGGTCGAGGACGGGCGCGAAGTTCATGTTGCACCCCAGCGCAAGGAGTTCGCTGCCGAGCACCTCGCCGGTGCGATGCGCCAACTCGAGTGAGCCGGCCGCCCCTAGCGCCAGGTTGCCAGGGAGTTCGGTGGCGCCGTGCCCGACGGCCATGAGCTGGCCGCCCTCCTGGTCTATGCCGATGATGGGCGGCGGGTGACCGCCAGCGGCCGCAGCGGCCATGAGGCTGAGGTTCAACTCGCGCAACTGCGCCAAGGAGGCCACGTTGAAGTTGAAGAGGCACACGGCACCTACCGCACCGGATTCCAGCGCGGCCAGCACCCAGGCGGGCGCTTCGTGGCCACGGAAACTGATCATGCATGAGCCCATTAGCGACGTCAGCCTTTCGAACCCGTGAGCGCAATGCCCTCGGTGAAGTAACGCTGGGTGAGGATGAACACAACTAGGACGGGGATGACGAAGAGTACGCTGGCCGTCATGATGTCCTGCCACGGTATTGGCGACTCCTGCAGGTTGTTCTTCTGCGCAACGTAGATGGGCATGGTGAACAGCTCGGCTTTCTGCAGGTAGAGGAGCGGCTGCACCAGGTTGTTCCACTGGCCGACGAAGAGGAAGACCGTAACGGTCGCTACGGCCGGCCGTGAGAGCGGCAAGATGATGAGCCACAGGAGCTGCAGTGGGTTGGCGCCGTCTATCAGGGCCGATTCGTCTAGTTCGCGTGGGAGCGTGAGCATGAACTGCCGCAGTAGGAACACGAGCGCGGCACCGCCAGCGAAGAAGCCGGGCAGGGTGATGGGGTTGAAGGTGCGCAGCCAGCCGAGCTCGAAGAAGAGCACGTACTGGGGAACGAGCGTGGCTTGCGCAGGCAGCATGAGGGTGCCGAGCATGAGGCCGAAGACTAGGTCGCGGCCCGGCCAACGCAGGCGGCTGAACGCGAACGCCACGACCACCAGGCTCGAGACGGTGCCGAGTAGCACGATGAGCACGGTGTAGAGGCTGTTGCCGTACGCGCGGTAGAAGTTCTTCTCGGCGAGTTGCTTGGTGTAGTTCGTCCACTGCGGGGTCTCAGGGAAGATGCTGAGTTGCGCCTGGCCTACCTCCTCGATGGTCTTAAGTGACGTGCCTGCCATCCAGGCGACCGGGAAGAGGAAGAAGATGCCAGCCCCGATTAGGACGGCGTAGAGCAGTAAGACACCGGTGGCGCGCCAGCCGCGGCGCCAGAAGCGCAGGCCAGCGCGGTCGCTGCGCTGGCGGCGTACGCGGGGGAGGGCGCTCGTGTCATTCATAGTGGACCCACCTGCTGTAGCGGAACTGTGCCACCGTTAGGAGCACGATGAGCACGGCCAAGATCCAACTCGCGGCGGCACCCTGAGCGATCTCTAGTTGCCTGAACGTGCGGACGAAGAGGAAGTAGGCGGCGGAAGCGATGCTCTGCTCGGTCTGGGTGTTCTGGATGATGTAGACGGCCTCGAAAGTCTGCAGCGCAGCGATCAGCCCGATGACGACGTTGTAGAACATGGCTGGCGAGATCATCGGCATGGTGATGTTCTTGAACCTCTGCCAGCCGGTCGCGCCGTCCACGCTTGCTGCCTCGTAGAGGGAGCGCGGCACGCCTTTGAGGGCCGCGAGGAAGATGAGCATCCCTGCCCCTGAACTCCACATGGTTATGAGCACGAGCGACGGTTTGGACCAGAGTTCGCTAGAGAGCCAGAGCGGCACGCGGTTGGCGTCCGGGAACTGCGCTACGACTTGACGGAAGAGGGCGAAGTGGTGGTTCGCCGCGTCGGTTGCTGCGGCGACGGTGTCGTAGGCCGCGAAGTAACGCACGCCGTCCATGGTTGCGCCGATGGCGAGGAGCCCGAACAGTGCCCCGACGCCGCCGAGCAGCCAACGCTGCCGTGACGCACCGCGCAGGTAGCCGATGATGGCGGCTACTCCAACGAGCACGGCGAGCAGCCATAGTGCAGACGGCGCCTGCGCGGCA
>JBIQMD010000094.1:0-6338 GCA_044463725.1 Truepera radiovictrix | reverse complement strand
GAACTCGGCCCTCGTGGCCAGACCGGCCGCGTCGGAGCCGTTGTTCGGCTCCGAAAGCGCGAAGGCGGCGAGGCGCGGACCTTCCGTCAGCGGCCTTAGGAAGCGCTCGTGCTGTTCCGGCGTGCCTGCCAGCAAGAGCGGGGTCATGCCAAGCTCGGAGGCCATCAGGATCGTGTAGATGCCCATGCAGCCGTAGCCGAACTCCTCGCCCAAGATGGCCTCGTCGAGCAGGCTCAGCCCGAGCCCGCCAGCTGCGGTTGGCACGCCGACGTTGAGGAGGCCGACGTCGTGGGCGCCTTGCAGGACTTCCGTGGGGAACGAAGCGTCGCGGTCGTGCTGGCTCGCGACCGGGATGATCGCGTCACGTACGAAGTCGCGCGCTAGCTTCTGGAACTGCTTCTGTTCTGCGCTCAGGTCGAAGCCGATCACGGTTCGCTCCTAACGGGGTTCAGCGCTCCAAGTCGCGGTAGATCTGACGGTGGATCACCATGCGTTGGATCTCGCTCGTCCCCTCGTAGATCTCGGTCACGCGCGCGTCTCGGAAGTAACGCTCGACCGGGTACTCCTTCGTGTAGCCGTACGCCCCGAACACTTGAACGGCCGCGTGGGTGACGCGGTTGGCAGTCTCGGATGCCACCAGCTTGGCCATGGCCGCCTCCCGCGTGGTGCGTTGCCCCATGTCCTTCATCCAGGCAGCGCGGTGGGTGAGGAGGCGTGCCGTCTCGATGCCGACGAGCATGTCCGCGAGCTTGAAGCCGATCGCTTGATGCTCGTGAATGGCCTTGCCGAACGAGGTGCGCTGGGCGGCGTAGTCGCGGGCGGCCTCGAAAGCCGCCCGGGCGATGCCAACCGCCAACGCGGCTATGCCGATGCGGCCGCCGTCAAGTCCGCCCATGGCGATGACGAACCCCTGCCCGACGTTGCCAAGCACGGCCTCGTCTGGCACGAAGCAGTCCTCTAGCATGACGCTGGCAGTTAGCGCGGCGTGCTGGCCGAGCTTCTCCTCAGGTAGTCCGAAGCTGAGGCCAGGCGTTCCCTTCTCGACGAGGAAGCAAGTAACGCCACGCGCGCCAGCCGCCGGTTCTGTCTTGGCCAGCACGAGGTAAAGCTGCGCTTCACCGCCTGAAGTGATCCACGCCTTCGTGCCGTTAAGCAGGTAGCCACCTTCTGTTGCCACCGCCCGCGCCTCGAGGGCAACGGCGTCCGAACCGCTGTTGGGCTCCGAGAGGCAGAACGCGCCGATCCACTCGCCGCTAGCCAAGCGCGGCAAGTACTCTTCCTTCTGCTCCTGACTGCCGTGCTTGAGCAGTAGCGACTGCGGGAGGCCGTTGGTGACGCTCATGATCGTGGCGTGTGAGGCATCGACCGCCGCGATCTCCTCGAGGAGCACGGCGTACTCGAGGTGCCCGAGCCCAGCGCCACCGTATTCGGCCGGGGTAAGCATGCCGAGCAGGCCGAGGTCGCCCATCTTACGCAGCGTCTCCCACGGGAAGCGCGGTTCGCGGTCTAGTTGCGCCGCCACGGCGCCAAGCTCGTTGCGCGCGAACTCGCGGACTGTGCGTTGCATGCTGATCAGCTCTTCAGGTAGCGAGAAATCCACGCGGTTCGACTCCTACGGCTCTTCTGCCTCAATGAGTATAACGGGGGCGGTCGGCGCGCTTCCGGCTGCTAGATTGAGTACATGAACGCGAAAGAGCTGTTGCTGAAGGTGCCGCAGGCGGTGCAGGTAGACCCGGCCGCTCCCCGTTCGGTGGTGCAGTACGACATCTCGGAGCCCGTCTATCACGTCATCGAGAACGGCGTGGTTAGCGCCCACGAAGGCACCGCCCCTGGCCCCGACGTCACCGTTAGGGTCAGCGACGAGGACCTCGTCAAGCTCTTCGACGGCAAGCTCAACCCAATGCAGGCCGTCTTCACCGGGCGCCTCAAGGTCCGCGGCGACGTGGGCCTGGCGCAGCGGCTGATCGGCATGGTCGACCGCAAGAAGCTAGCTGAGGCGCGTGCCGCCATCGAGTCGGGCGGTGACGCCACCGGAAGCAGCATGGGTAGCGACGGTTCGGAAGGCGGCGGCAGCAGCGGCGGCCGCTGAAGGGCAGCTACAAGGTCAATGGTTCACGGGTAGTGCACTACATCATGCCCGACGTACCGCCCGTCAACGTACGAAAAGCGCGCGGAGAAGTAGCCGGGCTCGCTCAGCCACGGCAGGAAGTGCCTGTCGCCCTCCCAGAGTTGCAGGTCCTGCAGACGGTCCGTCTTCACCCAGAAGAGGTCGCCTTCCCTGGATGAGCGCGGTTGGCCGCGGAAGCTAGTGACCACGAACATGAACACGTAGACGTCGGTTCTGCCGTCGAAGTCCGGGAACGTGATGATGCCCTTGAGGTCGGCGGCGAGCACCTCGATGCCCGCTTCCTCTGCGACCTCGCGGCGCATGCACTCTTCAGGCGACTCGCCAGCTTCGAACTTGCCGCCTAGGCCGTTCCACATGCCCTTGTTCGGATCGTGGCGCGGACCGCGGCGCAGCATCAAGGTCTCGTCGCCTCGCCTCACGTACGCGAGGGTCGTCAACCTTGGCGAGGGCCTCGTCATGCTTGCCTCAGGCGCTCGAGTTCGCGCAGTAGTTCGTCACGCACTTCAGCCGCGTCTTCTAGGTCGCCTCCGCGGTGGCGCCTGACTCGTACGAGGCGCGCGAGTTCACCGTCTTGCTGCCACAACCAGCGCGCCAGGAACCTAGCCGCCGCCAACTCGGCGGCGCCGCTCACGCCTGGGGTTGGGCTCGTGAGGGTCACGCGCTCCCTTGCCCCCGCCTCCGACTCGAGCACTAGCAGCAGCTCTACCCTGCCGCCCCTCGGGGTGATGAACACCTGCTCGAGCCGGTCTACCCTCACGCCGGCGCCTAGTCGCTGCTTACCGCGCTGGCGTCCGCGTCTAACCCGAACGCAGTGTGCACTGCTTCTAACGCCGCCTGGGCCTTCTCTGCGGGGATGAGGACGCTGATGCGCACCTCGCTCGTCGTGATCATGTCGATGTTGGCGTTAGCCGCCGCCACCGCGTCGAACATGCGGCCAGCCACTCCAGGCGTCGAGCCGATGGCGATGCCGACGATGGAGAGCTTGGCGACGTCGTCGTCTACTTCTGCGCGAGCGCCCATCTCACGTAGGACTGGCTCGAGCACCTCGAGTGCCTCGGCGACCATGTCCTTGCCGACGATGAACGCCATCTGCTGGCGGCTGTCTGCCGCGCCGCGCACGCCTTGGATGATCATGTCTACGCTCACGTCTGCGCCACCGAGCGCGGCGAAGATCTTGCCAGCCACCCCCGGCCTATCCGGCACCTCGTGGAGGTCGATGCGCGCGTGGTTCATGTCGAGGGCAACGCCGGTGACGGGCTTGTCAGTGATCATGCTCATGTTGCCCTCCTGTGGGCGCTGCAACCTGGTGATTATCGTGCCTGGCGCGTTGCCGAACGATGAGCGCACGTGGATGCGCACGCCATAGCGCCGGGCGTACCACACGCTGCGCGGGTGCAAGACTCTAGCGCCGAGGCTCGCGAGTTCGATCATCTCGTCGTAGTCGATTACCGTCAGCTTGCTTGCGCTCGTGACGCGGTGGGGGTCGGTGGTGTAGACGCCGTCCGTGTCGGTGAATATCTCGCACTCTGGTACCCCCAGTGCCGCAGCTAGTGCAACGGCCGTGGTGTCAGAACCACCGCGCCCGAGGGTAGTGATGGCGCCTGCTGCGTCCGCCCCCTGGAACCCAGCTAATACCACGACGTCGACTTGCTCCAGCGCCGCGAGTATCGGCCTCGGGTCGACCTCCAAGATGCTGGCGGTGCCGTGGTGCGAGTCCGTTAGGAAGCCGGCCTGCATGCCGGTGGCGGAGCGCGCAGCGACGCCGCGTTCCTGCAGCGCGAGCGCAACTAGCGCTATGCTCTGCTGCTCGCCAGTGGCTAGCAGCATGTCGAGCTCGCGCCTGTTCGGGCGCGCCGTCACCTCGCGCGCCATGCTGAGTAGCCGGTCGGTCGTGCGTCCCATGGCGGACACCACCACGACTACCTTCTCGCCAGCCGACACGGACCGCTCAATGCGGGCGGCCACCTTGCCTATGCGATCGACGTCCCCGACGCTGGTACCGCCGTACTTCTGCACGCGCGTTGGCCACGGCGGCGGTCTGCGAGCGCTTGACGGTTCACGGATGGCTTCGAGTGGGCCGGGCGTAACGTCCATATGGCGGAGAAGCTTACCGCGCAGCGCGGGAGAGGCGCCAGGGCGCCGTTACCTGCCATAATCGGAGTCATGGACAGTAGCGCTCCCGTGAAACGCATAGCCGTAATCGGCGCAGGGCCAGCTGGCTTCTACGCAGCGGAAGCCCTGGTCAAGACTCTGGGCGACGGCGTGTCGGTGGACATCATCGAGCGCCTACCCACCCCCTACGGCCTGGTGCGCTACGGCGTAGCCCCCGACCACCAGAAGATGAAGTCGGTCACGCGCCTCTACGACCGCACGCTTGCCGACCCCCATGTGCGCTTCCTTGGCAACGTCGAGTTCGGAACCGACCTCACGCTCGAGGACCTGCAGCGGCATTATCACGCCGTCATCCTCACGGTCGGCTCGTCTCACGACCGGCGCCTTGGGGTGCCTGGCGAGGACCTCGAGGGGAGCATGTCTGCCACCGAGTTCGTCGCCTGGTACAACTCTCATCCCGATTACCAGGACCTGCAAGTTCCGCTCGACGCCAAAACCGCCGTGGTGGTCGGCGTCGGCAACGTCGCCATCGACGTTACGCGCGTGCTCGCCAAGACCGTCGCCGAGCTAGCCACCACCGACATCGCAGATCACGCCCTACGGCACCTGCAGTCATCGACCATCGAGGACATCGTCATCATCGGGCGCCGCGGCCCGGCCGAGTCCAAGTTCACGACCAAGGAGCTGCGCGAGCTAGGCGAGTTGGCGAACGCCGACATCTACGTGCGCCCAGAAGAGCTCGAAGTTGGGCCGGAAAGCCTCGCCGCCATCGAAGGTGACGTGAACGCCCAGAAGAACCTCGAAGTCCTGAGGGCCTTCTCGCAGCAGGCGCCTAGCGGCAAGCCGCGGCGCGTGCACATCCGCTTCTTCCTCTCGCCGCTCGAGCTCAAGGGCAACGGTCACGTAACGAGCGTGGTGTTGGGCAAGAACCGCCTCGAAGTCCGGGCAGACGGCAGCATAGCGGCAGTACCTACCGGCGCTACCGAGGAGTTGAACGCCGAACTCGTGTTCCGCTCCGTCGGCTATCAGGCGCGGCCGTTGCCTGGTGTGCCGTTCGACGAGCGCCGCGCGGTCGTCCCTAACGAAATGGGGCGCGTGCTTGACGCTCAGGGAGGCACTCCCGTGCCAGGCCTCTACGTTGCAGGTTGGGTGAAGCGCGGGCCAAGCGGGGTCATCGGCACGAACAAGGCCTGTGCCATGGAGACCGTCGCCAAGTTGGTCGAGGACGAACTGCCGGCACCAATAGAACCAAGCCCAGCGGCGCTGGATGCCCTGCTGGCCGAGCGCGGCGTCAAGCCATTCACCGCTCGAGACTGGAGGCTGCTCGACGAGATCGAGACGGCTGCTGGCGAGGCGCTCGGCAGGCCACGCGTCAAAGTACCCACCGTGAACGCCATGCTGGCCGCCGTGGAGTAACCGAGCGCCTCCTACGCGCTTCTGGCGTGCGCTACGCGCAGGTGTTACGATGCACGCGCATAATCGCGCAACCAGCGCAATAGCGAGGTAGAGGACGTGTCGGATAGTCACACGACGAGTTCGGTCACGCCCCCGTATGAAGGGCCAGGCCTGGCCGTCGCTGCGGGTACGCAGGCCACGCCGCTTCTCAGCATCCAGGGGCTAGTCAAGGACTTCGGTGGGTTGCGCGCCGTCAACCACTGTTCGTTCGACGTACAGGCGGGCAGCATCACTGGCCTCATCGGCCCCAACGGTGCGGGCAAGACCACCCTTTTCAGCCTAGTCTCCGGTTTTTACCAGCCCGACGAGGGGCGTGTCTTCCTAGACGGAGAGGACGTTACCGGCCTCCCGTCTTACTTGATATTCCGCAAGGGCCTCTGCCGCACCTTTCAGATTCCGCGCGAGCACCGCAACATGACCGTGACGGAGAACCTCATGCTCGTGCCGAAGGGCCAGATCGGTGAGACCTTCTGGAACCCCATCCTGCGTCCTGGCGCCGTGAGGAACCAGGAGCGGCAGCTGCGCCTCAAGGCGCGCGAGGTGCTCGATTTCGTCGAGCTTAGCCACATGGCGGACCAACCTGCAGGCGCCATGTCTGGTGGGCAGAAGAAGCTGCTCGAGCTCGCCCGCACGCTCATGGCCG
>JBIQMD010000093.1:0-6346 GCA_044463725.1 Truepera radiovictrix | reverse complement strand
GGCGTACGCCAACGCCTACGCCGCCGCCTACCCGGGTGAGACGGCCACTACTTTCGGCGGGCACGCATACGACGCCGTGATGGCGCTCGTGAACGCAGCCGACTTCGCTGATGCGCGCGGGGCGTTCGACACCGCTGACCACGTCGCCAGGCGCTTGGCGTTGCGCGACGCCATCGAGGGCATGGGCCCGTTCGTCGGCATCGGCGGGGTGTTCGACTTCACCGGCACCGATCACTCGGGTCTCGACGACCGCGCTTACGTGATCGCGGAGATCAAGGACGGCGCCTGGCGCTTGGCTGACTGACCAACACCGAGGTAACAAGTGGGCCGCGGCGCAGTTCCTAGCCGCGGCCCACTCTTGTGTGGTTAGCCGATCGGGTTGTCGAGGCCGGCAGCGCGACGGTAGAGCATCAGCTGACCTAGGTGGTAGGTCTCGTGCCACACGAGGAACTCGAGGCGCTCACGCACCGTCCTGCGGCTGGCTGGCGCGGCCAACTGCTCCGGCGTAAGCGCCGCGATCGCCGCGAGCAGCGGCACGTTGGTCAGGTCGTACGCCCTCACCTGCTCGGCTAGGGTCGCCGTGGCCTCAGCGGCAGGCTTGCTGCCGTAGCCGAAGGCCTCGTCCACTTCCTCAGGGCGCACGCGCCTTACTCCAAGGAGCGCGAGGATGGAGTCACGGTTGCCGACCAGGTGCCCGACCAACCAGTTCATGTGACTGCCGTCCTCCACCAAGGAGACGAGGGAGGCCGCCTCCGGCATGTCCGCGGTCAGTTGCAGCACGATGCGATGATTACGGGTCAAGGTGTCTGCGAGGGCGGTGCGCAGGAACGTGGCCGTCAGTTGGTCTTGGTCTGTCACGAGTGTCACCTCAGAGGAATGCACGGAGCTTCTCCATATCGCGGGCGTGGCCAAGGTCGTCGTCGCCCAGCGGCGTCTCGAGCAGCTTGGGTACCGCCGCTAGGCGGCCGTCGTTGACGATCACGGCGAAGCACTCGGCGCCGATCTCGCCTTCACCGATGTTCTCATGGCGGTCCTTACGCGAGCCGAGCGGATGCTTCGAGTCGTTGAGGTGCACGCACAGCAGCCGCTCGATCCCGACGATGCGGTCGAACTCCTCGAGTACGGCCTCGTAGCCATCTGGCGTTCTCAAGTCGTAGCCCGCCGCGAAAGCGTGGCAAGTATCCAGGCAGACGCCGACCCTGTCCGGCTCGTCGAGCAACGCGATGATGCCGGCGAGCTCCTCGAAGCGCACCCCGATGGTCGAACCCTGTCCGGCCGTGTTCTCGAGCAGGAGCTTGGTGCGCACGTCAGGGCTGGCGGCAAGCACGGCGTCCATGTTGCGGGCGACGTCCTCGATGCCAACCTCGACCCCCGCGCCTAGGTGCGCCCCCGGGTGGAACACGAGACCGGCAACGCCAAGGAGATCGCAGCGCGCAAGTTCGTCAGCCAGCCCGGCGAGTGACTTCTCCGAGATGTCCTCCTTCTGCGATGCGAGGTTGATGAGGTACGCAGCGTGCGCAGTCACCGGCCACGGATAGGTGGCGTGCGCCTCGTGGAACTTCTGCACGTCAGCAGGGTCGAGGGGCTTTGCCCGCCACTGGTTAGGGCTCTTGACGAAGATCTGCATTGCCGTGCAGCCGATCTCGAGGCCGCGTTCGAACGCCTTGTAGCTGCCCCCGGCAGTGGAAACGTGAGCGCCAATGAGTGCCATGAGTGTGAGTCTACCTAGCGCTCGGCCACCCGGCCCGCGTTGATACACTCGCCTGCGTGGTGAGAGACCTGCTGACCGACCCAAGCCCAGAAGAGCTGGTGGCGTTCCTTGACGACCACCTGCGCACAGGCGGCGAGCTGGTTCAAGTGGTCGGAGAGTGCGAAGTCCTCTACAGCGGCCGCGCAGCCAGCGTGGCCGAGGCCGGGGCCTACATCGTGCTCGTCAAGGCGGACGGCAGCGTGCAAGTGCAGGGGCCGCGCGGCGTTAAGCCCGTGAATTGGCAGCCTCAGACGGATGACGTACGCGTCAGCATCGAAGACGGGTACGCCGTGTTGGTAGCAGAGCGCTTCAACCCGGCCGAGTTCGTCAGGGTAGCGTTTCAAGTGCCTGCCCTCGCACTGGCCATGCGGCTGGAGGAGAGCGGCAACTTCGTGCTCATGGGCAGTGAGGTCGACATGCAACGCGCCCTCGCGCGCGACCCGGAGATCATCGAACCCGGCCTGGTCGTCATCGAGCTCGAGCTTCCCACGGACGTCGGTGGCATCGACCTCTTCGCGCGTGACAGCGAGGGGCGCCTGGTCGTCGTCGAGCTCAAACGCGGCAAGGCCAACCACGAGGCTGTCCACCAGCTTGATCGCTACGTCAAGAGCGTTCGCGCCCGCTACCCTGGTGAGGTGCGGGGAGTGCTCGCTGCCCCGGCCGTGACGGCGCCCGCGCTTAACCGCCTCGGCGCGTTAGGGCTCGAGTTCCGCGAGGTCACCGCGTTGCCTGGCGCCGCCGATGAACCAGCAGCGCAACCTGGCCTGTTCGGGTGAATAGTGCGGCGTGGATGAATTTCATAACGACTAGCGCGGCAACGCCGGATTAGACTGGCTGCGCATGCCGTTCTTCAGGAAGGATCCCTTCGGGCGCGCCTGGGTGCTGCTCTCTCCAGAACGTGGGCTCGAGCCCTCCGACTTCGGAAGCGTCGCTCCCTCGGCTGAGCGTTCGCGCCTCTCGCCTGGCGGCGAGGGCGTAGGGGTCGAGATCGCTGCGGTCAGGCCGGCCAGCTCTCAAGCGGGCGGCCCTGATTGGCGGGTGCGCGCCCTCAGCCACCCTGCTAAGCTCGTCAGCGCCAGGCCGACCGAGGTCGACGCCGGCGATTCCCTCTTCGAGCAAGCAGCGGCGTACGGCTATCACGAGATCATCGTCGAGCACCCGGACTCCAGGAAACGCCTCGAGACCATGTCGAGCGAGCACCTCACCGAGGTTTTGCGCTTCTACCGCGAGCGCGTCGCCGTGGCGGCCGGGCGGCCGGGTATCGCGCACGTGCAGCTCACCCGCAGCGTCGGGCGGGCCGCAGGCGCCGTTTACGACCACCCTCACGCGCAACTCCTCGCAGTGCCGGTAACCAACCGCTGGGTCGAGGAAGAAGTGTCGGTCGCCGCCGCGCACTACCGGGAGCACGAACGCTGCCTCTTCTGCCAAGTGCTGGAGCGTGAGATCGCGGCCAGGCAGCGGGTCGTGACGCAGAACGATGCTTTCGTCGCCATCGCGCCCTTCGCTTCCAAGACGCCATTCGAGACGTGGATCTTGCCGCGGCACCACGGCAGCTCCTTCGCATCCGTGGCTGCCAACACGCTGCCGGCGTTGGCGGAGATCCTGCAGAAGCTCGTGCGCGCCTTCAACGACGCCCTCGACCAACCACCTTACAACCTCATGCTGCACATGGTGGTCGAGGAGGGGAGACCGGACTTCCACTGGCACATCGAGTTGCTGCCGCGCCTCACCAACCAGGCGGGTTTCGACTGGGGCACGGGTTACTTCGTGAACCCAACCATGCCAGAGGACGCCGTGCGCTTCTTGCGTGAGGCGCTCGCCATGCAGGAGGTGCGCGTATGACGGCGCCCTGGCAGGCCGACGGCGAGGGCGAAGCGCCTCAGGCTCCGCGCAAGCAGAAGCTGAACCTCGTCATCGTCGTGCTCGCTACGCTTGGCGTGCTGCAGCTCCTCTACCTGACCTTCGTAGAGAGCGACCGCATGTTCGTGACCAGGCGCGAGGTCGCGAGGCTCGAGGCAGACGTGGCGCGCTTGCAGGCCGAGCATCAGGACCTGCTCGACGTGGCCGCGCACGCTGACGACCCCGTCTTTCGCGAACAACTCGCGCGCTTGCAGGGCTTCATCGGTCCGGACGAGTTGCGCGTCGTTACGTCACCCCTGAGCACCGGCGACTAGCCCAAGCGGAATTCGTTCGCGTGATTGCGTCTGGGGCGCGGTATCCTCACCAGCAACGAGCAGCAGGAGGCAATCACGCGTGGCAGACGACACCATCACCTGGATGAACGAGCTCACCGCCGAGATGGAGGAGCGCCGCAAGAAGATCGAGGCGGGCGGCGGCGAGGAGCGCCTCAGGAAGCAGCGGGAATCTGGTCGACTTACGGCGCGCGAGCGCGTCGCTGCGCTCCTCGACGATGGCAGCTTCGTCGAGCTTGGCGTGTTCGTCGCGCACCGCGGTGGCGACCTCATGGACGGCGTTTCTGCCCCCGGTGAGGGGGTCGTCACTGGCTACGGCACCGTCAACGGCCGTACCGTGTTCGTGTTCTCGCAGGACTTCACCGTCCTCGGCGGCAGCCTCGGCAAGATGCACGGGCAGAAGATCGCCAACGTCATGGACTTGGCGGTGCGCACGGGCGCGCCCATCGTCGGCCTCAACGACTCGGCCGGCGCGCGCATACAAGAGGGTGTCGACTCACTGTCTGGTTACGGCGACGTGTTCTTCCGCAACGCGCGCTACTCGGGCGTGGTGCCGCAGATCTCAGCAATCTTGGGGCCGTGCGCTGGCGGGGCCGTGTACAGCCCAGCCATGACCGACTTCGTGCTCATGGCGCGCGGGACCTCTTACATGTTCATCACCGGCCCCGAGGTCATCAAGTCAGTGACGAAGGAAGTCGTGACTCTCGAGGAGCTCGGTGGGGCCGACGTGCACGCGAAGCTCTCCGGCGTGGCTCACCTGGAGGGCCTCGACGACGCTGAGGTGCTCGCCACCATCCGCCAGCTGCTCGCCTACTTGCCGCAATCGGCACGGGAGAAGCCGCCGCTGCGCGCGACCAAGGACCCTGACACGCGCGAGACGTCTGAACTCCTCGCCGTGGTGCACCCTGACCAGCGCAGGCCGTACCCCATGATCGACGTCATCAAGGGCGTGGTCGACGACCGCGAGTTCCTCGAGATCCAACCAGACTTCGCGAAGAACATGATCGTGGGCTTCGCGCACCTTGGCGGGCAGGCCGTCGGCGTGGTCGCGAACAATCCGAGGCACCTAGCCGGTACCCTCGACAGCGACGCTTCCGACAAGGCGGCGCGTTTCATCCGCACCTGTGACGCCTTCAACGTGCCGATCGTGACCTTCGTGGACGTGAGCGGTTTCATGCCTGGCGTTGCCCAGGAGCACGCGGGGATCATCCGCCACGGCGCCAAGATGCTGTACGCGTACGCGGAAGCCACCGTGCCGAAGGTGACGCTCATCGTGCGCAAGAGTTACGGCGGTGCGTACCTCGCCATGAACTCGCGCGACATGGGCGCGGACGTCGTGCTTGCTTGGCCGACGGGCGCCGTCGCCGTGATGGGCGCAGAGGGCGCCGCCAACATCATCTACCGCCGCGACATCCAGAAGGCGCAAGACCCGGCCGCCACGCGCGCCGCGCGCATCGCGGAGTACAAGCGGCGCTTCGACAACCCGTACGCCGCTGCGGAACGCGGTTACATCGACGACGTCATCGACCCCAAGGACACGCGCCGCAGGCTCATCAGCAGCCTACGGATGCTGGAGGGCAAAGAAGTTCAGGTGCCCTTCAGGAAGCACGGCAACATTCCGCTCTAGCGTTCTGGGGCGCGGTCAGTCGACCTCACGGAGGTCGCTCATGAGCTGCCAGCCGACGTCGGCTGGAGTGGCGTCCAGGCGCTCCTCCAGCCGTTCCGCCATCTCGGTCAGGAGGTCAGCTGGGTCTTGCCCCGGCTGCACGATGGAAACCACCGTTAGCTGGTAGACGACCTGGGTGGCGCTGAGGGTGCCGTCCTCGAAGAAGGTGAAAGGCGCCGCCGGCATGGCGTCGAGGAGCAGGTGGACGTCCGGGCCCAACTCCTCCGGGAGGAGCGCAGCCATGTCGTGCTGCTGTTCGCGTGGGTGCCACAGGTAGCCCTGGATGAGCTTGAAGGCGCGCGGCGTGGTGGCCTCTGGCTCCCATAGGGCGCGGTCGTCGCCGAGGTGCTCGACGTACTGCGCGTCGCCCTTGCGGGCGCTCATGTGAGGCCTTGCGGTAGGGCTAGTTGCGGTAGCACGGCGCGCCAGCGAGCAGCGAAGCTCGGCAGGTCGTCGATGAGCAGGCCCTCGAAACCCAAAGCGTTGCAGGCGGCGATGTTGGCGGCGTTGTCGTCGATGAACACGATGGCTTCCGGCGGCAGGTCGAGCGCTTCGCATAGGGCGTCGAACGCGGCTCGTTCCGGCTTGCGCACGCCTATCTCGTTGGAGAAGACGGGCGCTTGCATGCGCTGCATGCGCGGGTTGTCGCGCACGAGGTCACATAGTTCAGGCACGTTGTTGGAGAGCATGCCGACCTTGATGTTGCCTGGGAGCGACGCAAGTAGTTCGTACATGGCC